>LVAZ01000370.1 GCA_001603055.1 Victivallales bacterium Lenti_02 | reverse complement strand
GCCCCGCCGGCTGCGCAGCCGCCCCTTCGACAGGAATCCGTCGTAATGGCGGGAGAGCAGATGGGCCTCGACCTGGCGCATGGTGTCGAGCGTCACGCCCACCACGATGAGCAGGCTGGTGCCGCCGTAGAACTGCGCCATCTCGCCGGGAATCCGGAAACTCTGCGACAGGAACATGGGCAGCACGGCGATGGCGAGCAGGAAGATCGAGCCGGCCACGGTGATCCGGGTCATCGTGTGGTCCAGGAAGTCGGCGGTGGGGTTGCCGGGGCGGATGCCCGGAACATAGCCGCCGCGCCGCTGGAGGTCGTCGGCAATCTGGATCGGGTTGAACTGGTTGGCCACCCAGAAGAAGGAGAAGGCCAGAATCAGCGCCCCGTAGCAGAGCAGATAGCCATAGCCGCCGTAGTTCAGGAAGATGGACAGCCAGCTCCACAGGCCGGCCGGCGGCCACCCGTTGGCGGCGGCCACCCGGATGAGCATGGTGGGGAACATCATGATGGCGCCGCCGAAGATGATCGGCATGACGCCCGCATAGTTCACCCGCAGGGGCAGATAGCTGGTGGAGCCGGCGGCGGCACCGCCCCGCCCCGCCGACCGCTTGGCGTAGCGGATCGGAACCCGCCGCATGCCCTGGGTCAGGGCGATGGTGGCCGCGCAGACCAGCAGGAACATGGCCAGCAGCCCGAGGGCGCGGATGCCGAAGAAGCCCCAGTCCGCCCCGCTGTTCGAGCGCAGTTGGACGTAGAGGCTCCAGAGCGACGCAGGCAGGCGGCCGAGGATGTTGACGGTGATGATGAGCGAGGCGCCGTTGCCGATGCCGCGCTCGGTGATCATCTCGCCGAGCCACATCACGAAGAGCGCGCCGGCCGTCAGGGTGATGATCGTGCGGACCATGAACCAGAAGCCGGGATTGAGCACCACGCTCGACCCGGCGGTGATCCCGAACTGGCTGGGATCGCTCATCGCCTTGGCGTAGATGCCGCCCTGGATGATGCAGATGCCGACCGTGACGTAGCGGGTGATCTGGTTGTACTGCTGGCGGCCCGCCTCGCCCTCGCGCACCATCTTCTCGAGGGTGGGGATGACCGGGGTGAGCAACTGCATGATGATCGAGGCGGAAATGTAGGGCATGATGCCCAGCGCGCCCACGGCGAATTTCTCCAGCGCGCCGCCGCTGAAGAGGTTGAACATGTCCATCAGGCCGCCGCCGCCGCTCTGGTTGCCGAAAATCTCGGCCAGGGCGCTCGCGTTGACCCCGGGGACGGGAATATTTGCCGTGACCCGGCAAAGAAGGATGATCCCGAACGTGAAGACGATACGCTTCCGTAGTTCGGGAATCTTCCAACTGTTGAGATAAGCGGAAAGCATCAACAGGCTCCCTCTAGCTACCCGGCCGAACCAACGTTTCCGCCCCCCGGAACCGTCTCCGGGGGCGCGGAACCATCCGGCTCCGGGATCAGATTTCCTGGCAGGTGCCGCCGGCGGCCTCGATCTTGGACCGGGCGCTGGCGGAGAACTTGTTCGCGCTGACCTTCAGGGCCTTGGTCAGCTCCCCGTCGCCCAGAACCTTGACCGGAACGTCGAGCTTGCTGATCAGGCCGAGTTCCTTGAAACTGGCCTTGCTCACCTCGGCGCCAGCCGCGAAGGCGCTCTCCAGGTAGCTGAGATTGACGACCGTGTACTCGGTATGGTTGGGATTGTTGAAGCCGCGCTTGGGCAGACGGCGGAAGAGGGGGATCTGGCCGCCCTCGAATTGCAGCCGCCGGTTCGAGCCGGCCCGGGCGCCCTGGCCCTTGTCGCCGCGGCCGGCCGTGCGGCCGTTGCCGGAGCCGTCGCCCCGGCCAACCCGCTTGCGCGGCTTGCGCTGGAACGTGTTTTGCAGTTCGTGCAGTCTCATCGCTATCCTCGCAGGCACAGTGGGGGTGAAATCACAGCGCGGCCATGTCGCGCTTGCCCAGGATCTCTTCCTTGGTGCGCAGCATCGAGATGGCCTTCATCGTGGCCTTGACCACATTGACGGGGTTCTTGGAACCCATGGACTTGGCCAGGACGTCCTTGACGCCGGCCAGTTCGAGGACGGCCCGCATGCCGCCGCCGGCGATGATGCCGGTACCCTCGGACGCGGGACGCATGATGATCCGGGCGGCGCCGGAACGGAGGCTCACCGCATGGGTCAGCGTGGCGCCGCGCATGGGAATGGCGACCAGGTTCTTGCGGGCCATCTCGCCACCCTTGCGGATCGCGTCGGCCACTTCGTTGGCCTTGCCGAAACCGATCCCGACGCGCCCCTTGCGGTTGCCGACGACAACCAGAGCGCTGAAGTGGAAGTTGCGGCCGCCCTTCACCACCTTGCTGCAGCGGTTGATGCAGACGACGCGCTCCTCGAACTCCGGCGCCTCCTGCGGGGCTTCAGGTATTTTGTTGTATTGTGCCACAGTAACGCTCCCTTGACTCTTGATGGGGCGGCGGCGGCGGGAAGTCCGCCGCCGGCGCGCCTAGAACTTCAGGCCGGCCTCGCGGGCGGCGTCGGCCAGCGCCTTGATGCGCCCATGGTAGCGGAAGCCGCCGCGGTCGAAGACGACCTTGGTGATGTTGGCCGCGAGGGCCTTCTCGGCGACCAGCTTGCCCAGCGCCGAGGCGCCCGCGGCGTTGCAGCGCAGACCCGTCTCCCGGAACGCGGGATCGAGGGTCGAGCTGGAAACGATGGTGGTCTGGGCCTCGTCGTCGACCAACTGCACATAGAGGTGCTTGTCGGTGCGGCACACGCTCATCCGGGGAATCGCGGCGCTGCCGGAAATCCGGTGGCGCAGACTCCGGTGCCGGCGGACGCGTGCCTCTTTCTTGCTTATCGTGCTCATCGAACCTTTGTCTCCCTGAGTTGGCCCGGGGCCCTGCGGCCCTAGACCGTCTTGCCTTCCTTGAGCGAGATTTGCTCGCCAGCGTAGCGGATGCCCTTGCCCTTGTAGGCGTCGGGAGCGCGGAAACTGCGGATGTTCGCGGCGATCTGCCCGACCACCTGCTTGTCGACGCCCTCGAGGACGATGTGCGTCTGGTCGGGCATGCTGGCCTGGACCCCGGCGGGAATCTCGTACTCGACGGGGTTGGAGTAGCCGAGGTTGAGGGTGAGCTTGCGGCCGCTGAGCTGGCCGCGGTAGCCGACGCCCTGGATTTCGAGCGTGCGCTTGAAACCCTCGGAGACGCCGATGACATGGCTCTGCAGAATGCTGCGGACCATGCCGTGCTTGGCCTTGGCGTCGCGGTTCTCGCCCTTGCGGGTGACGGTCAGCACGCCGTCCGCGAGCGCCACGGAGATGGGCGCGGGAACGACGAAGGCGAGGGAGCCCTTGGGCCCGGCGACGGTCACCGTGGAACCGGCGATCTCGACCTTGACCTTGTCGACGATTTTGATCGGCATCTTGCCCATGCGGGACATGGTTGGATTCCTTATGCTGGACGGGGCTTGGCTACCAGATGTAGCACAGCACCTCGCCGCCGATGTTCTTCTGCCGGGCGGCGCGGCCGCTCATCACCCCCTGGGAGGTGGAGAGGACCGCGACACCAAGGCCGCCGAGGACGCGGGGGATTTCGCCCGAGCCGACGTAGATGCGGCGCGAGGGCTTGCTGATCCGCTCGACTCCCTCGATGACCGGGGTGTTGGCCTTGCCGACGTACTTGAGACGCACGGTCAGCTCGGTGCCCCCGTGGGGGAGGGTCGCGGTGGAATGGCCGGCCAGAAAGCCGGCCTCGGTGAGGACCTCGGCCAGAGCCGCCTTCAGTTTGGAGCCGGGCATGGTGGCCTCGGGGAGACCGGCGCTGCCGGCGTTCCGGATGCGGGTCAGCATGTCGGCAATGGGATCGCTCATGCTCATGTTCTGGAGTTCTCCTTTACCAACTGGCCTTCATCACGCCGGGAATCTGGCCGGTGCTGGCCAGCTCCCGGAAACAGATGCGGCAGAGTTGGAACTTGCGGATGTAGGCGCGCGGACGACCGCAACGGGCGCAGCGGGTGTAGCGCCGGGAGGAGAACTTCGGCGTCTTCTGCGATTTGGCAATCAGAGACTTCTTCGCCATGCTTCCGTCTCCCTAGTTCGTCGCGAACGGCATGCCGAGCAGCGCGAGCAGCTCGCGCGCCTCGTCATCCGTCTTGGCGGTGGTCACGACCGTGATGTTCATCCCGATCGTGTGCTTGATTTTGTCGAGGTCCACTTCGGTGAACACGCTCTGGTCGTTCAGCCCGAAGCTGTAGTTGCCGGCGCCGTCGAAGGCCTTGGGGGACACGCCGCGGAAGTCGCGGACGCGGGGCAGGGCCACGTTGACGAGCCGGTAGAGGAAGTTGTACATGGCGCCGCGGCGCAGGGTCACACAGGCCCCGACCGACATGCCTTCGCGCAACTTGAAGTTGGAGATGCTCTTGCGGGCCTTGGTGATGACCGGCTTCTGGCCGGTGATGGCGCCGAGGGTGGCGACGGCCGAGTTCATGACCTCGCGGTCCTTGTCGGTGCCGACACCGGTGTTCACCACGATCTTCACCAGGCGGGGGGCCTGGAGCAGGTTCTTGTAGCCGCGGGACTTCATCAGTTGCGGCAGCACCTGCTCCTTGTACTGGTCGTATAGACAGCTTGTAATCATGCTCTGCACCTCGCCTTAGCTCTGGGGGGCCGCAGCCTTGGAGGCGGCTTCCCCGCGCCGGGCGTCGTAGCGGTCGGCGGCCATGACGTTGGAGATGTGGATGGGGCACTCCAGGTCCAGGATGCCGCCCTCGGGATGCTCCTGCGAGCGCCGACGGGTCTTCTTCCGGACATTGATGCCCTCGACCACCACCAACTGTTTCTCGCGGTCAACGCGGAGGACTTTCCCCCGGCGGCCCTTCTCGGCGCCGCTGATGACCACGACCGTCTCGTCTTTCTTGATCCGGGATTTCGCCATTACAGCACCTCCGGAGCGAGCGAGAGAATCTTCATGAAGTTCTTCTCGCGAAGTTCGCGGGCCACGGGTCCAAAGATGCGGGTGCCGCGGGGGTTCCCGGCATCGTCGATGATCACGGCCGCGTTCCGGTCGAAGCGCAGGTAGGAACCGTCGGGACGGCGGATGTCCGAGCGGGTGCGGACAATCACGGCGCGGACCACGTCGCCCTTGCGGACCATGCCGCGGGGCTGGGCTTCCTTGACGCTTGCCCGGATCACGTCGCCGATCCCGGCATAGGTCTTGCGCTGCCCGAGCACGCGGATGGCGACAAGGCGGCGGGCGCCGGAGTTGTCGGCCACGTCTAGGCTGCTCTGCATCTGAATCATGGGGACAGCTCTCCTATTCGTCGACCGCCGCGCGCCGGACAATCGAGACCAGGCGCCAGCGCTTCAGCTTGCTGAGCGGGCGGGTCTCCATGATCTCGACGACGTCGCCGACGCGGGCCTCGTTGTTCTCGTCGTGCACGTAGTACTTCTTGGAATACGCCACCACCTTGTGGTAGCGCGGATGGGGCGCGCGCCGCTCGACCTTGACGACCAGGGTCTTGTCCTGGCGGTCGCTGACGACGGTGCCCGTGCGCGTCTTGCGCAGATTGCGCGTCTGGGTCTTTTCTTCGGTCATGCTCGTTGGCCTTCCGTCAGTTCGACCGCTTGGCGCGGGCGGTGAGTTCGGTTTCGAGCCGGGCCAGGTCCCTGCGCACGTCCCGGATGCGCGCCGTGTTCTCGAGCTGCCCGGTCTGCGCCTGGAGGCGCAGGTTCAGGGTCTCGCGGCGGCATTCCTCGGCGCGCAGGGCCAGCTCTTCGGCGGTGAGTTCTCGGATTTCCGCGGCTTTCATGCGGTCATCTCCATGAGGTGCGGGCTGGTCTGCGTCACGCCGAGTGGTGGCGGCACAGGAAACGGCAGCGGTAGGGGACTTTGCTGGCGGCGCGGGCGAGGGCCTCGCGGGCGATGGTCTCGGTGCAGCCGCTGATCTCGATCAGCATGCTCCCCGGCTTGACCACGGCAACCCAGCCTTCGGGGTTGCCTTTGCCCTTGCCCATGCGGGTCTCCAAGGGCTTCTTGGTGATCGGCTTGTCCGGAAACAGCCGGATCCAGAGCTTGCCGCGGCGCTGCATGTGGCGGGTGGCCGCCACGCGGGCCGCCTCGATCTGGTTCGCGGTCACAGCGCCGCGGTCCAGAATCTGCAGGCCGTAGTCACCGAAATCGAGGGTGTTATTCCGCGTCGCGTTGCCGCCGCGGGACCCTCTTTGCACCTTGCGGTGCTTTACGCGTTTTGGCATCAGAGGCATTTTGCTTGTCCTCCCAATCCTGGGGCTTGCAGATCCAGACTTTGACACCGATCAGCCCGGCGAGGGTGTGGGCCTCGGTGAACCCGTAGTCGACGTTCGCGCGCAGCGTGTGCAGCGGCACCTTGCCGTCGCGGTACTGCTCGGTGCGGGCCAGCTCGGCGCCGTTCAGGCGGCCGGCCACCCGGATGCGGATGCCTTCCGCGCCCAGATCCATGGCGGTCTGGAGAGCCCGCTTCATGGCGCGGCGGAAGTTGATCCGGCGTTCGAGCTGCTGGGCGACGTTCTCGGCGACGAGCTGGGCGTCGACCTCGGGGGTGCGAACTTCCTTGATGTCAAGGTAGACTTCCTTGCCGTCGGCCCGCTTGGCGATCTCGCCCTTGAGGCGCTCGATCTCGGCGCCCTTGCGCCCGATGACCAGGCCGGGACGGCCGGAGAAGACGGTCACCCGCAGGCGCTTCGCGAAGCGCTCGATGGTGACCTTGGAGACGGCGGCGTTGCGGAGCTCGTCCTTGACGAACGAGCGGATGCGCAGGTCCTCGTGCAGCAAGGGACCGAACTCGGCCTTGCGGGCGAACCAGCGCGACTTCCAGTCCTTGGTGACCGGAATCCGAAAGCCTATGGGATTAACTTTCTGGCCCACGTTGCTCTCCCTATCCTTGGCTCTCGTCACTGACCACGATGCGGATGTGGCTCGTGCGCTTGCGGATCCGGCCGGCCATGCCGCGGGCCTTGGGGCGGAAACGCTTGATGGTGGGGCCTTCGCCGATGACCGCTTCCTTGACGGTGAGCTGGTCGACGCTGGCGCTGTCGCGCTCGGCGTTCTCGGCGTTGGCCACGGCACTGCGCAGGGTCTTGCCAATGAGGCGGGCGGCCTTCCGGGGGATGTGCTGGACGAGGGCTAGCGCCTCGACCGCCGGTTTCCCCTGGATGAGCCGGGCCACCTGTCGCGCCTTGGCAGGAGCGATGCGCACGTACTTGGTGATGGCTCGTGCTTCCATGGTTGTTTTTTGCCCCCCGGCCGCTTGGCCGCGGAGGCTGGCTACCTTTCGCTGCTTTTTTCTTACTCGGGAACGACAACGTTCCCGGGACCTATCTGCTGGAATGTTCCACGGACGACAAGGGCTGCACTGACGTTGGACCGGGTTTCCAGAATCTTCAGGTCCGCGGTGCGCTGGCCGTCGACGAGGACCTGCCACGAGGCACCGGGTCGGACCCCGGCATCGCTGCCGGCGTCCAGGACTACGACTTGAAGTTCTTCGTTGAGGGAGAGTATGCGGCAGACACGTTCGGCGGGATTGCCACTGTCTCGCCTGGCGACTAAAATCGACAGTGGGTTCTTGGTCGCCTCGGCGGTGCGGCGCACCTCCTGGTAGCGACGTTCAATCTGGCTTTTGAGCGTGTCGCTGGGTTGCAGCACCTCGAGCACCGAAGCGAGGTAGGTGCCGAACTCCTCGACGGCGACCCGGAGGTCCCGCTGGGCGGAGTCGGCCTCGCGCAGTGCCCTGACAGCCCGTGCCAACGCTTGGCCCGCTTCGATGTCGCGGTGGTCTGTCAGCAGATGCGCAACCCGTAGATCCAAATCCTGCTGTTCCTGCCTCTGCTGCCGGCTGACGAGGTAGAGATCGGCATACCGGCTGCGCAGTTGCTCGAGTTCCTTGCGGAGCGCGGCGTTCGCCTGTTCGAGCTCGGCCGCGCGTTCCTTCTCGGCACTCAGAGCGACTTGCGTTTCCTTGAGCTGAAGCCCCACGTCGAACACCTTCGGGGCGTTCGGCTCCTGGGCGCAAGTCCCGACTGCACAGAGACACGAAAGCCAGAATATACTGACCGACAGGAAACTTTGCGAATCCAGGCCGCATCTTTTTTTCATGGTTCCTCCCGGTGTGTGTCCCCGGGCGGGGTTGCGTCGGCGCGGCGCTCGCGTCCGGCGCGGCAAAGCTCGCGGAGGGACTCGATCCCCGGCAGGTCCGGGGCCAGTTCGGCGGCCTTGGCGGCGGCCTGCTCGGCGTGGTCGAAGTTGCCGAGGCGGCAACTGGCCTCGGCGGCGAGCAGCAGGCTGCGGGCGGCGCTGTCGCGGGGCAGCGGGGGCCGGAGCAGGTGGATGGGGACGAAGACCGCCAGCAGCAGGACGGTGGCGAACCGCCAGACCGCGACGTCCCGCCTCACCCAGGCGTCGATCAGGGCGTCGAGACCGAGGGCGGCCAGAACGAGCAGCGCGGGCAGCATGGGCAGGCGCTGGCGCCCGCCCGCCAGAGCGACGAAAGCCAGGGCCAGGGTGTGGACGGCGGGCAGCAGCAGCCAGAGCCAGGCGCGGCGGTCGCGGCGGCGCAGCCAGGCCCCGAGGACGGCCAGCGGGGCGATCCAGCCGAAGCGGGGAAAGGGCAGACGCATCAGCGGGGTGTAGAACTGCAGCTCCGGCAGGTCGGAACCGCTGGGAATCTCCAGCGCGCTCCAGGCATAGGCCAGATTGTGCAGGGGCGTCGGCGCGGCCATGAACTCCCCGCCCGCGGCCACCCCGGCCAGCGGGGAGAACGCCGGCAGCAGCCCCGGAACCAGCAGGCACAGAGCCGCCGCCAGCCGCTCGCGCCCCGTCGCCCCGCCCGGCAGGCACCAGGGACCGAGAGCCGCGACGCCGACGACAAAAAGGAGCAGCAGGGGCTGGACAGCCGCCGCCAGCCCCAGGCACAGGCCGATGCCCCCGAGCAGGGCCAGCCGGGACCGCCCGGCCACCGCCGCCGCGAAACTCCATAGAAAAAAGGCGAGACTCACCAGGAATACCGCCAGCCCCTCGGGATGCAGCTCGGCGGAGTAGTAGATCAAAGGCAGATAGGCCGACCAGAGCAGACCCGCCAGACAGGCCGTCCGCCGCCGCCACAATCGCCGCACCGCGACCCAGGCCAGGGCCAGCGCCGCCGTGTCCAGCAGCAGTTTCAGATCGCGCACCGCCCCCAGCGCTCCCCCGGTCCGCCGGTAGAGCATGGCCAGAAAACGCGGATAGAGCGGCGCCCCCGCCGCCTCGCCGGCCAGAATCTGCCGCGCCCAGGCGTCGTGCGCCGCCACGTCGGGCGCCACGGCGGTGACCCCGAGCGGGCTCATCGTGTATTCGGCCACGTAGACCAGCCGGAGGAAAACCGCGAACAGGACGATGGACAGCAGGCAGACCGCGTCCGCCCAGCGGGGATGTCGCCCCGCCCAGCCCAGAAATCCGTCCTGTCGGTCGTGTTCCATCGTCGGCGCGTGTGTCCTGTGTGCTTGGCCCGTTATTCGGGTGGAATTGATTAGTATAGCGCGAAAATCCGTTCCGGCTTGCCTTCCCCCGGCCAATGCCGTGCGTTCCCGCCGCGTCTTGGTATAGTACGCCAGGGCAAACCACCATCCTATAGGGGTAGCACTCATGTTGGCACGACTGCGGGCGGAAAGCCTGAGCCGGGAGCAGTTGACCGCCTGTTTCCGGCGGATGCTGCTGATCCGGGAATTCGAGGAGGCGCTCGGGGATTTGTTCACCCGGAACCTGCTGGGGGGGACGTCGCACTTCTGCATCGGGCAGGAGGCCTGCGCCGTGGGCGTGGTGGGGGCGGTGCGGGAGAGCGACTGGCTGGTGTCGAACCACCGGGGCCACGGGCATCTGCTGGCGCGGGGGCTCGAACCCCGGCGGGTGATGGCGGAGCTGCTGGGCCGGGCCGACGGCTATTGCGGCGGGCGCGGGGGTTCGCAGCACATGTGCGCGATGGACCTCTGTTTCCTGGGCACCAACGGCATCACCGGCGGCGGCATCCCCATCGGCACCGGCGCGGCCTGGGCGCTGAAGTACCAGGAACGGGACGACATCGCCGTGGTGTTCTTCGGCGACGGGGCCAGCAACCAGGGAACGTTCCACGAATCCCTGAACATGGCCGCCCTGCAGAAGCTGCCCGTCCTCTTCGTCTGCGAGAACAACGGCTACGGCATGAGCAATCCGGCCGACCACTCGATGGCCGTGCCCAGCGTGGCCCAGCGCGCCGCCGCCTACGCCATCCCCGGCGTCGTGGCCGACGGCATGGACCTGCTGGCGGTGCTCGCCGCCGCCGGCGGACTGGCCGAAAACGTGCGCGCGGGCCAGGGTCCGGCCCTGCTCGAACTGACCACCTACCGTTTCTGCGGCCACTCGAAAAACGATCCCCGGGTCTACCGCACCCGCGAGGAGGAAGCCGCCTGGGCCGAACGGGATTGTCTGGCGGTGGCGGCGCGGACGCTCGCCGAGCGCGGCGTGCCGCAGGCGGAAATCGAGCAGTTGCGGGCCGAGGTCCGGCAGGAGATGGTGGCCACGGCCGAACAGGCGCTGGCAGCGCCGACCGGGGACCGGGCGCATGCCCTGGGAGGTGTCTATGCCTGAGGAACTGCGCCAGATTTTCTACTCGAAGGCGGTGAACGAGGCGCTCGACGAGGAACTCGCCCGCGATCCGAACGTGGTTCTGATCGGCGAGGACATCGGGCTCTACGGCGGGGCCTTCGGCGTCACCCGCGACCTCTTCGAGAAATACGGGCCGAAGCGGCTTCAGGAGACGCCGATTTCGGAGAACAGCTTCGTGGGGATGGCGGTGGGCGCGGCCATGATGGGGCTGAAGCCCGTGGTCGAGATCATGTTCATGGACTTCATCGCCCTGGCCCTGGACCAGATTCTGAACTCGGCGGGGAAGCTCCACTATATGTACAACGGGCAGGTGACGGTGCCGCTGGTGGTGCGCACGCCGGGCGGTGCCAAAGGCGGCTACGGCCCCAGCCATTCGCAGATGCTGAGCAATCTGTTCGTGGGGATTCCCGGCATCAAGGTGGTGGCCCCCTCGAACGCCGCCCAGGCCAAGGGCCTGCTGAAAAGCGCCATCCGCGACCCGAATCCGGTCATTTTCATCGAGAATAAGCGGCTCTATCCCCAGCGCGGCCCGGTGCCGGCGGGCGAATACACCCTGTCCCTCGAACGGGCGGTGGTGACGCCGGGCGACAAGGTGACGGTGGTGGCCTATTCGGCGATGGTGCCGGTCTGCCTGGCCCTGCGCGAGGCGCTGGCCCCGCGCGGCATCAGCCTCGAAGTGGTCGATCTGGTGAGTCTCCAGCCCCTCGACCGGGAGACGATTTTCGCCTCGGTGCGGAAAACGGGTCGGCTGGTGATCGCCGAGGAGGCCTGCGTGACCGGGGGCGTGGGGGCCGAGGTGGCCGCCCTGGTCGCCGAGCATTGCCTCGACGCCCTCGAGGCCCCGATTCGCCGGGTGGGCGCGGCCGATGTGCCCATCGCCTCCTCGATCGAACTGGAAAAGCACATTCTGCCCAGCGCCGACGACGTGCTGCGGGCCGTGCGCGACGTGCTTGAATGGTAGGAACCAGCCCCATGCCCCAATTCGACGACTATCTGCCCCTCGCCCTGCTCGCCGCCTATGACGCGGGGCAGGCCATCCTGAAAATCTACGCGGAGGATTTCACGGTCGAGCAGAAGGCCGACCAGTCGCCGCTGACCAAGGCGGACCTGGCGGCGCACCGGGTCATCTGCGGGGTTCTCCAGGCCCTGACCCCCTTTCCGGTTCTCTCGGAGGAAAGCCGCCACGCCCCCTACGCCGAGCGGGCGGACTGGGACGTGTTCTGGCTGGTGGACCCGTTGGACGGCACCAAGGAATTCATCAAGCGCAACGGCGAGTTCACGGTGAACATCGCGCTGATCGAACGGGACACGCCGGTGTTCGGGGTGGTGTTCACGCCGGTGACCGGCATGCTGCACGCGGGCGGTCCCGGCCTCGGCGCGTTCCGCTGGGCGAATCCGGACCGGGACGAGCTGGTGGAGGGGATCACCGCCGACTGGACCCGTCTGCCCTTGCCCGGCGAAGTCCCCGCCGACACGTTGCGGGTGGTGGCCTCGCGCTCCCATCTCAATCCCGAGACCGAGGCATTCATCGCCCGGCTGGGCGCGGGCTACGCCAAGGTGGACCTGGTATCGAGCGGCAGTTCGCTCAAACTCTGCCTGGTGGCCGAGGGCGCGGCCGACGTCTATCCCCGGCTCGCCCCCACCTGCGAATGGGACACCGCCGCCGCCCACGCCGTGGTTCTCGGGGCCGGGGGCAGCGTCTGCCGCCACGCCGACGGCCGCCCCGTGGTCTACAACAAGCCCGATCTCCTCAACCCCCACTTCGTGGTCGCCCGCGCCGATTTTTCCTGGCAGGCGGCACGTCGGTAGAACAACCCCGTCCCCTCGGAAAAGCGAATCCCATCTGCTGGAATTCCTTCCGTTTGGCTGGCAGTGGGCGCGGGGCGTGGTATGGTCCGGGAAAGCCATTCCGGAGGATTGCATGCATACCATTGCCGATGCCCGGACACGGGCGTGTTTCGATGAACGGGGCCGCCTGGTCTCCTTGGTCGCGGACGGGTTCGAGTACGTGCGCGCGCCGCGTCCGGGGGTGTGGCGGCTGTTCCTTTCCCGTCCCGAGGACGTGGAGATTCCGGTGCTGCCGGAAGCGCAGGACGCGCCGGAGATCGCCGCCGGGGACCGCGAGCTGACCCTGACCTATCCCCGGCTGCGCTGCCATCTCGGGGAGATGCGGATTCGGCTGATCGTCCGCGCCCGCCTCCGGGACGGGGAACTGCACTGGACCGCGCGCGTGGCGAACGAGGAGGACATTCTGGTGTCCGAGGCGTGGTGCCCCCTGGTGGGCGGGCTGGCCGATCTGGCGGGTCCGGACCGGCAGTGGCTACTGTGGCCCGAGGGGGCCGGGATGCGCGTCCCCGATCCGCGCGCCTGGCTGCGCGGGGCCGTCACCCGCTACCACGGGCCGGACCAGCTCGAACTGGTGCGGGACCTCCACTACCCCTCCCCCGCCAGCATGGGCTGGTTCGACTACCACAGCGAGGACCGGGGCCTTTTCATGGCGGCTTTCGACACCACCTTCCGCAACGCCACGCTGGTGGGCATGCAGGAGAAGGGCGAAATGGCCCTGGGAATCGTCAAATATCCCCTGATTCGCCAGGGGCAGAGCTGGGAGTCGCCCGATCTGGTCACCGTCCCCCACGCGGGCGACTGGCGCTGGGGCGCGAAGCGCTATCGGCAATGGGCCGATTCCTGGTGGACCCCGCCGACGATTCCGGACTGGCTGAAAACCTGGCTCGGCTGGCAGCGGACCATCATGCAGCACCAGTACGGCGAGGTGCTCTGGACCTACGGCCAACTGGCCGAACTGACCGCCAACGCCAAGGCGGCCAGCCTGGACACGCTCCACCTGCTCGGCTGGTGGAAAGGCGGCATGGACCGGGGCTACCCGCACTACGACTACGACGAGCGCATGGGCGGGGCCGCCGCCTGGCGGGCGGGAATCCAGCATGCCCGCGCGGCGGGCCTGCGCGTCATCCCCTACATGAACGGCCGCCTGATGGACATCGCCATGCCCTTCTTCCAGGAGCGGGGCAAACACCTGACGGCGAAAACCATCCTCGGCACGGAATACATCGAGTCCTATCCCTTCTGGGGCCGGGGCAGTCTGATTCGCACCCTGGCGCGGAAACAGGTCCAGCACGCCATCCCCTGCCCCTCGCTGGACGAGTGGTGGGACGTGGTCGAGGGCGTGGTGCGCCAGGTGGCCGAGGACGGCGCGGACGGGTTGCTCATCGACCAGATCGGCGGCTTGTACCACATGCTCTGCTTCGACGACAGCCATCCCCACGCCCGGCCCGACGAGGCCTTCGCCACCGCCTCGAACGAGAAGTTGCGGCGGCTGGCCGAACAGATTCGCGCGGACTATCCCGAGTTCATGCTGGTGACCGAATGGCTGGCCGACATGAGCTGCCAACATTTCGGCTTCGTGCATGGTTGCGGGCCGGGGTTCACGCCGGGCGCCCATGCCTTCCCGGCGGCCTTCCGCTACACCTTCCCGGAAATCGTCTGCACCAACCGCCACGGCGGCTACGACGAGAACGGCTGGCGGAGCCACGCCAGCTTCGCCCTGCTGCACGGGCTGCGCTACGACATGAGCGTGCATCTCTGCCGCGGCTCGATGGCCGACCTGCCCGAGTATTCCCGCTACTTCCCCCGCCTGCGCCGGATGCTCGAGCCCAGCGGCTACCTGCCCTTCGCCGGGCGCTATGTCTGGCAGGACGACCACACCCTGGCGGCGCCGGGCATCGAGAGCGCGGGCTACCGGGGAACCGACGGCACGCTGGCCGTGGTGGTGCGCAACGCCGGGGCCGAAGCCGCGACCTGCCCCGTCCCCGAGACCGGCGGCAAGCTGCGCGAAGTCCGCACCCTGGCCGGCGGCGAGGCGGCGGACGCCGTGTCTCTGGCCCCCCAGGAAAACGCCGTCTGGCTGTTTGCACGCTAATCCCTTCCCCCCTGACCCAACAGGAAAGAACGGTGCCATGAAAGTCGCCATCGCCGGAGTCGGGAACGTCGCCAAGGGCAGCTATCTGCCCGCCCTGTCCAAACGCAGCGGCATCGAGCTGCACTACTGGAACCGCACGGCGGAGAAGGCGAACGCCGCCGCCGCCCAGTTCGGCGGCACGGTCCATGCCAGCCTCGCCGAACTCTGCGCCGTCAAGCCGGACGCGATTCTGGTGCTGACCAGCGAGAAATGCCGCTACGAGGTGGCCAAGGAACTGCTCACCTACCAGCCCCGCCGTCTGTTTTTCGAGAAGCCCCTGGTGGCCCGCAGCGGGCAGGCGAATGTGACCGAGGAGGACTTCGCGCTGGGCCGCGAGATTCTCCAGGGCGCGAAAGCCATCGGCTGCGAGACGGCGATGGTCTTCAACTACCGTTTCTTCGAGCAGAGCCTGCGGGCGGCGACCCTCCACCGCGAACGCAATCTCGGCCCCCTGGTGCAGGCGACCGGCCTGGTGAACTACGCCTGCTGGAGCCACTGCATCGACCTGCTCCACCACTTCGGCGGCGAGTTCGGGACGATTTCGGCCTTGGCGGGCAGCGAGGTCCGCACCGGCGCGGGCAACACCAGCCCCGACGTGGCGGTGGCCTTCACCTTCCGCAACGGCGGCGCGGGAACCATCGTCGGCACCGCCGGCACCAAGACCATCTATCCCTTCTTCGAGCTGACCCTCTCCTTTGCCAACGGGCGGATCAGCTTCCGCGGCCTGGACGGGGACATGGAGCTGCTCGACTACGCGAAGAGCGTCCACGAGTCCTTCGCCATCAGCCGCCAGTGGTCGCGCTGGGACCTCTACAACCAGTCCTTCGGCAAATCCGCGAACGCCTATCTGGACGCGGTGGCGAAGGGCAATCCGCCCCCGGTGCCGGGCCTGGCCGGCCTGCGCGAACTCCAGTTCGAGGCGGCGATGCGCAAAAGTGTCCGCACCGGCCTGCCCGTGACCCCCGACACCGATTTCCCCTGCGACCTGTAGGAAGGAACCGAACATGAAGAAACTGATGCTTCTCGAAGGCGGCAAGCTCACGGTCGGCGAGGCCCCCATGCCGGAGCCGGGGCCGGGCGAAGTCCTGGTCAAGATGGCTAGCACCGTGGTATGCGGCAGCGAACTGAAGGGGTACAAGAGCGGCGGCGGCGTCGGCAACAACAGCGGCCACGAGGGCGCGGGCCAGATCGCCAAGCTGGGCGAGGGGGTGGCTGCGTCGTGGCTCGGGAAGCGGGTCGGGGTGAGCGCCATCACCGGTTGCGGCACCTGCCCGCCCTGTCTGGAGAAACGCTATACCTGGTGCCGCAACAAATTCCGCTTCCATGGTGCCATGCACGCCGAGTACATTGCGGTCCCGACGCGGGCCTGCGCCCCGTTGCCGGACGGCATGTCCTGGAACTGCGGCGCGTTGGTCTCCGGCGACGGCCTGGGCGTTCCTTTCCACACCAACACCAAGATCATCGCCCCCGAGACGGTGAAGACGGTGGCGGTGTTCGGCCTCGGCCCCATCGGTTTGGGTAGCGTGCTGTTGCAGAGTTTCCTTGGCCGCAGGGTGATCGGCGTGGACCTCTCCGCCGACCGTTTGGCCATGGCCAAGAGCATGGGCGCGGCGGAGACGATCAAGGCCGACGAGGCCGATGCGGTCGCGGTCATCAAGGAACTGACCGGCGGTGTCGGGGCCGACATATGCATCGAGGCGGTGGGCGTGCCGAAGACGGTGGAGCAATGCCTCGCGGCGGTGAAGACCGGCGGCCAGGTGCTGCTCGACGGCGAGCAGCCCGAGGTGAAGATTTCCCCCAGCAACCAGCTCATCCGCCGGGACATCACCATGACCGGCTGCTGGTTCTACCATTTCTGCGAGATCGAGCCCATGATGGACCTGGTGGCCAAGGGCCTGCCCGTGGAGAAGCTGATCACCCACACCTTCCCCGGCAGCGAGGCCCCCGAAGGCTTCCGCCTCTTCGGCGAAGGCAAGACCGGCAAGGTCGCTCTCGTCTGGAGCTGAGGCAAAAACAATCGGCCACGAATTTCCCGAAGGAGTTCGTGGCCGGTTGACGATATTACCCCCGCCAGGCGAGGACGAAAAGGAGGATGGCGAGGGCGAGGAAAAGGACGGCGGTGAGGGCGCGGGTCAGGGCCGCATGGCGGCCGGCCCAGGCGGCGAGCTGCCGGGAACCGACCCCGTAGGCGGCCAGGACAACGACACCGACCAGAGGAATGATGAAGGCGACGTTGTAGGCGAGCAGCAGGGCCAGGGAACGGGCGCTGCGGCCGGCTTGGTTCATGAGCACCAGGGCGGGGAAATAAATCTGGCCGGTGCAGACCAGCTCGATGGTGCTGACCACCATGCCGAGCAGGACGGCGCCGAGGCCGAACACCCCGCGCCCCGCCTGGTTGCGGATCAGGGCATGGGCGGCGCGGTGGAAGGATTTTGGCATGCCGAAGCGCATGGCGGCGGCACCCGCGCGGCGGGCGCGCAGGGTGTCCCAGACGGCGAAAACCGCGAATATCAGGCACAGCCCCCCCATGCCCGCGTAGATCACCTGGGTTATGCCGCGATGCTCATGCAGCAAATCCAGCGCTTTCGACAGGCCGAGACCAATCAGGAAGTAGCAGAGAAAGACACCCAGGGTGAACAGCAGTCCGAAAATCAGCGCCGCCCGCCGTCCCCCGCCTCGCGAGAGCCCGAGGTAGCTGACCAGGAAGACGATGACGGCGAAGGCGCAGGGGTTCACCCCGTCGACCAGCCCGGCGAGCAGCACGGCGGCGACCGAGAATCCCCGGATCATCGTCTCGATCTCGCGTTTGGCGGCGGCCAGTTCCCGCTCGCGGTCCCAGCCGAGCCAGAAGGGGTCGGCGGGAGCGTGTTCGAGCAGTTCGGCCAGATTGGCGTCGCCGACGGTTTCGTGGAGGACGGCGTTGCCGGCGACGACCATGGGGGTGACCAGGCGCTTGCCGGGGGGAACGCCCAGCCGTTTCGCCAGGGCGTATTGCAGATAGCGGATTTCCGGCGAATCGGCGGTGAAGCGCTGCACGTCCATCTCGGGGAAACGGCGGGCGAGATGGTCCAGACGGGTGTCGGCCAGGGCGCAGGACGGGCAGCCGGGAGTGCGGAAATAGAGCACGCGGGCGCTTTCCCGGCC
>LVAZ01000369.1 GCA_001603055.1 Victivallales bacterium Lenti_02 | reverse complement strand
GTGGTGGTGGCAGACAAAGCAAACGCCCCGGATGAGTCTGGTTTCTACTCACCGGGGCGTTTGTTCGGCTTCACCACGATCCCGCCGACGGCGGGACAAGAGCCACGCCTGCCCCGCAATCAGCGGGGAAGGGCACGAAGGGGGGCAAGAGGGAGGAGAGCGTGTGCCTAATGGACTTCCTGAAATAGGATTCAGGCGATTGTTATGCCTTCCCTTCGATCTCAAAATCCGCAAGCACAGCCTTTGCCCATTCGTATGTTCCGAAGTTGACGGTTGTGCTTACGATGGTTTTTAGGTCCGCCTCGGCTGCATCCAGGTTGCCAGTCTGCTTATTGGCGATAGCTCGGCAGGCCAGTGCGCAGGAATCAAAGGGCCGGTTTTCGAGCAAGCGAGTGGCGGCGGTGACGGCTTCCTCCCATTTCCCGAGTGAGAGCATTTCGTATGCTTCGCGCAGGTCGTCGCCTGAAGAGCCGCCACCACAGGTCGCGTTGGGTTTGAGGAGGTTATATTTCCGTACGACCAGGGTGAGCCATGCGACCAAAACTAGGAATGTTCCGGTTACGATTGTGTTCAGGTACATCACTTCTCCTTCATTGACAAACTTGTTTATCTGCAGAAAATTTGCTTTACGCGGATAGGATGGCGGCAGGCGACGGTGTGAAAGTACCCCGCTGGCTCTCCCCGGTCAAGGCTGCCGAGGCTGGAATCCCACGGAGATGGGGCTCGGCCTGACTTGGCGGGGGCTGGAAGCACGGGTGTTCCGGTTTCACCACGAAGACACGAGGGCACGAAGAAAGGTGGCACCGCTCCGGTCGTGCCGACTTGACGGCGGGCGGTTCTGGGCTAGGCTTGAACGCTCTTCTCCCGCGTTGGCCACGGAGTTACCACGCATGACGTTTCGCGCCTTTTTCATCGGTATTGTCTTTGCTCTGTTCATCGCCGGGTTCGGCTATGTGAACGACTGGATTCTGGACCTCGAACGCTTCACCAGCGGGCATCTGATTCCGGTGATGGTGGTGGGGCCGATCCTGCTGTTCGTGATGAGCCTGAACCTGCTGCTGCACCGGCTGCGTCCGTCCTGGGCGTTCGCGGGGCGGGAGCTGGCGGTGATTTTCGTGCTGGCGAGCGCGGCCTGCTGCGTGCCGGGGCGGAATCTGATGGAGCATTTCACCCAGGTGCTCATCATGCCCCACCACTGGCACCGGGTCACCCCCGGCTGGCGGGAGAAGAATCTGATTCAATACTTCCCGGCGGACACGCTGGTGGATCCGGAGCAGAGTTCGGAGGTGATGGACGGGTTCATCACGGGGCTGGGGGTGCCGGAGGATCGGGAGCTGCCCCGCGGGGAGCGGACTCTGCGGCAGATTCGGCGGGTTCCGTGGCGGGCCTGGGTGCCGCCGCTGCGGACGTGGCTGCCGATGGTGATGGTGGGTCTGGTCTGCTACGGTTGTCTGGCGCTGATTCTGCACAAGCAATGGTCCCAGCACGAGCATCTGGCCTATCCGATCGCCGAGTGCGTGTCGGCCTTCATCGACCGGCGGGACGGGGAGGGTCTGCCCGCGACCATGCGGCACCGGTTTTTCTGGGTCGGCTTCGCCATCGTGCTGGCGATCCGGGTCAACAACGGTCTGTGCAACTGGTTTCCCGAGGTGCTGATTCCGGTGCGGCTGATCTACACGTTCGATCCCTTCATCAAGCTGTTCCCGTCGGTGCGTCTGCTGTGGGCGGGGACGGGGGTGTTCCGGTTCGAGCTGTTCCCGCTGATGGTGGCCTTCGCCTTTCTGCTGAGCAGCGAGATTTCGCTGACCATGGGGCTGTCCCAGGTGATTTGGGTGAGCTTCGCGGCGCCGCTGGCGAAGATGGGGGTGGATTTCTCGACGGACTACAGCGGCATGGGCTGGTCCGGCTGGCAGCGGGGCGGCAGCTATGTGGCCTTCGCGCTGATGCTGGCCTACACCGGGCGGAACTACTACGGCGGGCTGCTGCGTTCCGCCCTCGTCCGCTGGCGGCGGGCGGAAGGGGAGGGCGAGGAGGAGCTGGGGGCGGTCTGGGCGATGCGGATTCTGCTGCTGGCGGCGGCGGTGCTGGTGGTGCAGACCCTGCGTCTGGGGGTGTCGCTGCCCTTCGCTCTGGCCACGGTGCTGCTGGGGCTGCTGGCCTGCGTGGTGGTGTCCCGCATCAGCACGGAGACGGGTTTGTTCTTCATTCATCCCCGCTGGCAGCCCTTCAGTTTCCTGCTGGCCATGACCGGGGGCTATCTGATGAATCCGAGCGTGCTGGTGCCGGCCGTGCTGGTCTGCTTCATGATCTGCATCGACCAGAGCCAGGCCTATCTGCCGTATCTGGCCAACGGGCTGCGGGTCTGCGACCGTCTGCGTCTGCCCCGGGCGCGGCTGGCCGGGACGACGCTGGCCGTCTGCGTGGCGGGAGTTCTGCTGGCCGTCTTCATCGGCCTGGTGGCGACCTACAACTCGGGCACGCCGAAGCAGTGCAGTTGGTCGTACACGGTGCTGCCCAAGCTGCCCTTCGAGGCCGTCGAGCCGGAGGTGTTGAAGCTCCAGGCGGTGGACCTGCTGGAAGAGGCCGAGACTCTGCCCTGGCACGCCCGTCTGCATGGCATCCGTCCCAAGCCGGGCTTTCTCGGGGCGGCGGGCTTCGGCTTCTTCGGGGTGATTCTGTTCAGCATCCTGCGCCTGCGGCTGACCCGGTGGCCGCTGCATCCCGTGTTCTTCCTGGTCTGGGCGACCTGGCCGATGCACATCTTCGCCTACTCGATCCTGTTCGGCTGGCTCATCAAGACCTTCGCGGTGCGTTTCGGCGGCTACAGCGTGGTCCAGCGGCTGAAGCCCTTCATGTTCGGGGTGATCGGGGCGGAGATTCTCGGGGCGCTGATCTTCATGCTGGTGGGCGGCATCTACTTCCTGGTCACCGGCAAGCCCCCCATCGCCTACCGCTACTTCCCGAGGTAGGACCGCAAAGCAGGCAATGGCTCCCGCCGAGTGTGTTGCGCATTCGGCTGCGGAGCACTTACGATTCGGGCATCTGTCCCGGCAGCCAGGCCGCCCCTTGACAAAAGGCGCTTGCCCTGGCGTGGCGGTGGACGGCGCCGGCCTTTCGCCCTGGGAGGCGGACGTGCTGGTGGACACCATCGACCAGGTCTACTTCCGCGATCCGGAACTGCGCGGGCTGCGCGACGGGCAGATGAAGTATTCCTGCGTGGCGGCCAGCGAAGGCCCCGGCAAGCCTCTGGCGGCCTGCGCGATGGTCACGGTCGCGCTGACCATGATCGACCCGGAGGACCGCCGCGACGTGCCCGGCGACGGCAAGCTGGCCAGCGTCGAGCGCCGCCGCCGCAAGCTGATGCGCCTGACCGAGGAGGCGCGCGAGCAGGACGGCCTGCTCACCCAGGAGGACCT
>LVAZ01000038.1 GCA_001603055.1 Victivallales bacterium Lenti_02 | reverse complement strand
GTGGCGTAGGCGGGGGCGGCGGGGAGGGGGGTGCGGGCGTCGCGCCAGAGCCCGTATTCGTAGCCGCCCTCGTTGCAGCCCTGGGTGATGAACCAGAACATGCGCTCGACGGCGGGCAGCGAACGGGCGAGGATCAGCGCCCGCGCAGTGCTTTCGGCGTGGCGGCGGGCGCTGGGGCTGAGCGGTCCCTCGCGCACGTCCAGCGACCAGCCCAGTTCGCCGATCCAGAGCCGGTGGCGGCCGCCGTGGGCGGCGATCAGGCGTTCGGCCTCGACCAGCTTCTCCCGCATCCGGTTCTCCTCGGGAGTGACCGAGATGCCCGAGGGGCCGATTTTGCGCATGGGCGAGTAGGGATGCAGCGCCCAGACGTCGAAGGCGTCGGCGGCGTCGCGGAACACCACCCGCGAGAAGGGATAGGGGCCGCAGTCCCCGCCGGAAACGCCGGTGCCCAGTATCCGCACGCCGGGATGGGCCGCCCGCAGGGCGGTGGATATCGCGCGCGTCACCTCGGCGTAGTAGGCGGCCCCGTCGGTCAGCGACAGTTTGGCGGCGGAGGGGAAGACCAGGTCCGGCTCGTTCTCCACCTCCCAGTAGACGACGTCCGGTCCGGCGGCTTCGGCCAGAGCCAGGGCGAAGCGGACGGCTTCGGCCACGTCGCGGATGGGCCGGTCCTCGCCCTTGGCCCAGTCGGGATTCAGGGTGAGCTGAATGGTCTCCATGAGGTGGAAACCCAGCTCCCGGTGCCGGGTGATGTCCAGGGCGGCGAGGTCCAGTTCGCCCGGTTTCCGTTCCAGCCAGCGCCAGGCGCGGAAGTGGCGCAGCCATTTCACCCCGAGGCGGGAGAGGGCTTCGAGGGGGACGCCGCCTCCTTGCAGGCCGAACCAGGAATCCGGATCGTCGCCCGCGACGGCGGGCGGCGGCACGATGGCCAGAGGCAGCTCGCAGCTTGTTTCGGTCTGGCTACCCTCGTCGGTATAGGCGGCGCGGACCACGCGGTAGCCGGCCAGCCGCTCGGGCAGGACGGTAAGGGTATGCGCCGCAGTGCCGCCTGCGGCGAGCGTGAGGGGTACGGTTTGCTCGCCGAGCAGGCGGGCCTCGCCGTCGAGGGTCCGCACGACCAGCCGACCCTGCCGGGCCTCCGTCCGACCGTTGTGGAGGCGGATTTCGCAATGGACGGGCTCCGGGCCGGTCAGCAGCAGATTGCCCGGCTCGTCGGGGGTGAGGACCGCCGCGATGGAAAGCGGCTCGGAGGGGCGGTACGGGGTGGCGGCCCCCGCCTCGAACTGCACCGCGTCCAGCCACAGCCCCGCCTGCGGGGTTTTGTCGAAGGCCACGTAGAAGGACTGGTCCCTGTCCTGGGCGGGCAGTTCGACCGTGAAGCGCTGCCATTCGGTTCCCACCTGGAGGTGCTGGCGGCGCATGATGGAATAGCGCAGGTGCCAGATGTCCACGACCAGCTCGGCGGGGGGTTCGGCGCGGGCGGCGAAGGAGAGGGTGTAGGTCTGGCCCGCGCGTATGGTGTTGTGCTGGTTGAGGCTGCGGGTACGAGTGGTGCCGGGCGGCAGGTGCAGGCTGTATTCGCCGTGGGCGGCATCCCGGGCGTGGAGCGCGCCGGGCCAGTCGGCGACGCCGGTCTCGAAGGTGGTGTCGCCCCGCAGCAGATTGCCTTCCTGCGGCGGGCGCGCGGCGGCG
>LVAZ01000368.1 GCA_001603055.1 Victivallales bacterium Lenti_02 | reverse complement strand
GGGGGTGCGGGCGCTGGGGGGGACGGTGTACTGGGCGCGGACGTTGCGGACGCCGCGGATCAGCTCGAACTTGGCGTCGGTGCGGGCGACCAGTTCGGCGGTGGCGCCGAGGGCGGCCAGGGCGTCGGCGTCGGCGGGGACGGGCCAGGGAGCGAGCATGATCGAGTCCGCCTCGGCGACGAAGCCCGCCTGGTGGGCGAGGTCCTCGGTGAGGAAGGGCATGACCGGGTGGAGCAGGCGGAGGAAGTGGCCGATGACGTGGTCGAAGACGCGGAAGGTCGCCGTCCGGCTGGCCGAGTCGGCCTGGAAGACCGCCTTGGCCGATTCCAGATACCAGGAGCAGAACTCGTTCCACATGAACTCGTAGAGCAGCCGGGCCACCTCGCTGAAGTGGAAGCCGTCGAGGGCGGCGGTCACCTCGCGGACGGTCTGGGCGAAGCGGGCCAGAATCCAGCGGTCGTCGGGCCGCAGGTCGGCGGCGGCGAGGCCGTCGAGGGTTTCCCAGTCGGCGGAGAGGTCGCCCTGGGCGAGGCGGAAGCGGACCGCGTTCCAGATTTTGTTGGCGAAGTTGCGCCCCACCTCGCATTTCTCGTTGCTGTAGCGGATGTCCTGGCCGGTGGGGGCGATGTAGATGATGGTGAAGCGGAGGGCGTCGGCGCCGTAGGTGCGGACCACGTCGATGGGGTCGGGCGAGTTGTTCAGACTCTTGGACATTTTCCGGCCCTGGTCGTCGCGGATGATCGAGGTGAAGTAGACGTCGCGGAAGGGCACGTCGCCCATGAATTCGAGCCCGGCCATAATCATGCGGGCGACCCAGAAGAAGATGATGTCGGGCCCGGTGACGAGGCTGTGGGTGGGGTAGAAGCGGCGGAGGTCGGCGTTGTCCTCGGGCCAGCCGAAGACGGAGAAGGGCCAGAGCCAGGAGCTGAACCAGGTGTCGAGCACGTCCTCGTCCTGGCGGAACTCCCTGGCGGCGCACTTCGGGCAGGAGTCGGGGGCGGTGCGGGCGACGACGATCTCGCCGCAGCCCTGGCAGTAGTAGGCGGGGATGCGGTGGCCCCACCAGAGCTGGCGGCTGATGCACCAGTCCCGGATGTTCTCCATCCAGTGCATGTAGGTCTTGGTCCAGCGGTCCGGGTGGAAGCGGATGCGCCCGTCGGCGACCGCCGCCACGGCGGGCTCGGCCAGGGGCTTCATGCGCACGAACCACTGTTCCGAGAGGCGGGGCTCGACGGGCACGTCGCCGCGCTCGGAGTAGCCCACCTGGTTCACGTGGTCCTCGATCCCGGCCAGGAAGCCGAGTTCCTCCATGCGCTTGACCACCGCCTTGCGGCAGACGAAGCGGTCGAGCCCGGCGAATTCGGCGCCGGCGGTCTCGTTCATGGTGCCGTCGTCGTGCATCACGTTGACCATCGGCAGGCCGAGGCGGATGCCGCACTCGTAGTCGTTCGGGTCGTGGGCCGGGGTGACCTTGACCGCGCCGGTGCCGAAGGCGGGGTCCACGAACTCGTCGGCCACCAGGGGGATTTCGCGCCCGACGATGGGCAGAAGGATGGTCTTGCCGAGCTGGGCCGCGTAGCGCTCGTCCTGGGGATGGACGGCGACGGCGGTGTCGCCCAGCATCGTTTCGGGCCGGGTGGTGGCCACGGTCACGAAGCCGGAACCGTCGGCGAAGGGGTAGCGGAAGTGCCAGAGCTTGCCCTTCTGCTCGCGGTAGATCACTTCCTCGTCGGAGAGGGCGGTGCGGGATTTGGGGCACCAGTTGATGATGCGGTGGCCCTTGTAGATGAGGCCCTTGTCGTAGAGGCGGATGAAGACCTCCTCGACGGCGTTGGAGAGCCCCGCGTCGAGGGTGAAGCGCTCGCGCGGCCAGTCGCAGGCGGTGCCGATGGTGCGGAGCTGCTCGATGATCTTGCCGCCGTAGGTGCGCTTCCATTCCCAGACCCGTTCGAGGAAGGCCTCGCGCCCGAGGTCGTAGCGGGTGGTGTTCTCGGTGTCCTTGAGGAATTTCTCGACCTTGGCCTGGGTGGCGATGCCCGCGTGGTCGGTGCCCGGCACCCAGCAGACCTCGCGCCCGCGCATCTTCTCGAAGCGGACGAGAATGTCCTGCAGGGTGTTGTTCAGCACATGGCCCAGAGTCAGCATCCCGGTCACGTTCGGCGGCGGGATGACGATGGTGTAGGGGGTCTTCGCGGAGCCGGCGGCGGCGTTGAAGTAGCCGCGCCGTTCCCATTCCGGGTACCACCGCTGCTCGGCGGTCGCCGGCTCGTAGGTCTTGGCCATCGGTTCGCTGGTCATGGGTTTTTCCTGGAGGGCAAATGCTCGGCCGCCGGACGCGGCCCGGAAAGGAGGGGCGAAAACAGCGGCGGCGCCAACCCCATGCAAAGGCCGGGCCGCGAACCGCCTAAGATAGCCGGGAAGGGACGGATTGCCACACCGGGACAGCCCTCCGGAAAAACCCCCGCCCGAACCGCCCGGACACCCCGCCCAATAGGCCAGCCCCGCGGGAGCAAAAAAACTTGCCGTCGCTAACTGCTACCAATTGCAGGCATTTGTGAACAACTTGGAAAAAAACACTACCGGAAGGGGTTGAGCGAATCGCGGACAACACATATAGTGTGTCCGTCGAACACGAGACCGAGACGCAACCGCGTAGTCCGGGCCGGTGCCGCCGCCGATCTTTGCCCCTGATTCCCCCCTTTCCGAACGGCCAGCCCACCCCCGCTGTGTCCCGGCCCGTAAGATTGCCCCATGTCCGCCACTTTCAATGCCGGCAGGTCACAAACCTCCCAACCGCCGGTCCACCATATCGAGTCATGTTTGAGTAGAAGGAGCCGTCCGATGCCAGAAGTGCCGCAGTCCCTCCCTTTCGCCCTGTTCCGCAAACGGGACGGCATGACCGTCCCCTTCTACATCGAGAAGATCGAGCATGCCGTGGAGCGCGCCGTGGCGGCGACCCGGCGCGACCACGGGGTCGAGATCGATCCCACGCTGCCCCGGCGGGTCGCGGCCGAGGTGGTCGCCCAGCTTGACAGCCCCCTTTCCGAATACCATGTCGAGCCGGACGCCAGCGGGCAGCGGATTCCCAGCCTCGAGGACGTCCAGGACCTGGTCGAGATCGTCCTCTCCGAGATGGGCCAGGCCCTGGTGGTCTCGGTCTTCAAACGCTACCGCAAGCAGCGCGAGCGCTCCCGCGAGAAAATCCGGGTGCGCGAGCGCAGCAACGGCAAGGGCGGCAACCTGACCGACGCCATCCTGCTGGTGGAGTCCAACTCGAACAGCGTGGTCCAGACTTGGGACCGCCAGCGCATCGTCAAGCAGTTGATGGACAAGACCGGGCTCGACGCCGAGGAGGCCGTCAGCGTCGCCAAGGCGGTCGAGAACCAGATCATCGGCGGCGACGTGAAGTACGTCACCACCGCCCTGATCCGCGAGCTGGTGAACACCGAACTCGAGACGCGGGGCCTCAACAAGCAGCTCGAGGACCTCTCGCTCTACCGCATCCCCCGCGACTTCATCGACCAGCTCATGTTCGCCAAGTCCGACGAGAACAGCAACATCGTCAGCAACAACCCCGAGGCCGTCAACCTCGGCCTGGCCGAGTACCTGCTCAAGCAGTGGGGCCTGAACACCATCTTCAGCGCGCCCATCCGCGAGGCCCACCGCACCGGGGCCATCCACCTCCACGACCTCGGCTACCCCCACCGCGTCTACTGCTCCTCCCACTCCATCGAGTACATCAAGAAGTACGGCCTGCGCGACCTCTCGAACCTCAACACCGAGTCCAACCCCGCGCGCAGCGCCTCGGTGCTCACCGGGCACCTGAACACCTTCCTGGCCTCGATGCAGGCGAACTACGCGGGCGCCCTCGGCATCGCCTACATCAACATCTTCTACGCGCCCTACCTGGTGAAGCTGAACGACCGCGAGGTGAAGCAGGTGGCCCAGGAGCTGATCTTCAACGGCTCCCAGAACGCCTTCTCGCGCGGCGGCCAGACCCTGTTCCTCGATTTCAACATCCACACCGGCGTGCCGAAATACCTGCAGACCGTCCCCGCCATCGGTCCCGGCGGGCACTACCAGCTCCGTCTGGCCGACGGCTCGATCGCCGAGCTGACCGAGTTCCTGCTCGACGAGACCGACGCGGCCGGCAACCGGCTGGCGGAACTGCGCTACCGGCAGCCCGACGGCAGCGTGCGCGCCGTTCTGCGCGAGGTGCTCGTCACCCGCCGCGGCCCGAACGGCGAGGAGAAGCATGTGGTCAACGACGAGGCGCTGGAGAAGGACCTGGCCGCGCGCGGCGAGGCCATCGTCACCTACGGCGACTACCTGCCCGAGGCCCGGCGCTTCACCTCCGCCCTGCTCGATGTCTGGGGCGAGGGCGACCGCAACGGCCGCGTCTTCGAGTTCCCCAAGTGCGACTTCCACATCGGCGAGGAAACCTTCGAGGACCCGATCCAGACCCGCATCTTCATGCAGGCCTGCGAACTGGCCAGCAAGAACGGCTCCACCTACTTCATCTTCGACCGCGACGAGGTCACCCTCTCCGCCTGCTGCCGCCTGCGCACCACCATCGACGACAACCGCATGCTGCGCCACCCCGAGTCCATGCGCTTCTGCGGCTTCCAGAACGTCACCGTCAACATCCCCCAGGCCGCCTACCGCGCCAGCCGCAAGGGCGAGGCCAACATGGCCGGGCTGATGAAGGAGATCGAGTGGGCCATGGACATCGCGGTGCAGGCCCACCTCGAAAAGCGCGACCGCATCGCCCAGATGATGTCCGGCCCCGGCTGCCCCCTCTGGCAGATCGGCCGCACCGCCTGCGACGGCCGCCCCTACGTCGAGCTGGACAAGGCCACCTACATCATCGGCCTGATCGGCGTCAACGACGCGGTCAAGTTCCTCTATGGCAAGGAATTCCACGAAAGCGAGCAGGCCCTCGATCTGGGGCTGGAGATCGTCTCCCGCATGTATCTGTACGGCAAGAAACTGGCCGAGAAGCACCAGCTCAAGTTCACCCTCGAGGAATCCCCCGCCGAGTCCGCCGCCCGCCGTCTGGCCAAGGCCGACCTGCTCAACTACCACGCGGAGGCCGCCGCCACCGTCAAGGGCGCGCAGGAGACTCCCGACGGCGACGCGGTCTACTACACCAACAGCGTCCACCTCGCGGCCGACGCCCCGGTCTGCCTGGTCGAGCGCATCGAGAAGCAGGGCATGTTCCACGCCCTCATCGAGTCCGGCGCCATCACCCACGCCTTCGTCGGCGAGGAGCGCCCCTCGCCCGAGGCGGTCGCCTCCCTGATGCGCGAGGTCTTCTTCCGCACCCAGTCCGCCCAGGTGACCGTCTCCCCCGAGTTCACCTACTGCGACGCCTGCGGGCACCAGGCGCGCGGCCTGCTCGAAACCTGCCCCCGCTGCCAGTCCACCAAGGTGGTCGGCGAGACCCGCGTGGTCGGCTACTTCAGCAAAATCCAGAACTGGAACAAGAGCAAGCGCTTCGGCGAACTCAAGGCGCGCCAGCGCGGAATCTACGCGGTCGAGACCGCCGAGGATGCCGCCGAATACGCCACCGCCGGGAACGGCGAGCCGGTCACCGCCGGCGACTAGAGGGTCCGGCACCGCCCTCCGCCGCCCCGGCGGAGGGCCTTTTCCCTTTCCGCGAACCAACGCGAGCGACGACTGTGTGACGAGGAACGAATCATGAACCAGAACGGCAAGACCTACCGGGTCCTGATTTTCGGCAAAGAAGGCTGCCCCAAGTGCGACGTGCTCAAGGACCGCCTGGGCAAGACCCTCGGCAAGGGCGACTGGGCCGATTTCGACCAGGAATATTTCAGCGTGAAGACCCCGCAGGGGCTGGTGGCCTTCAGCCGCGCCCAGTGCATCAACCCCAACCGCATTCCGGCCATGGTGGTGGCCAAGCGCAATCCCGAGACCGGCGCCTACGAGATGCTGCCCAATCCCCGGCCGGGCGAGGAGGACAAGGTCTGCCAGAAGTCCCGCCTCTACCAGTACCTCGGCCTGCAAACCGACTACACCGACGTGGGCAAGGGCGTCATCTCCCCGAAGATGATCACCACGATCCTGGAGCAAGCCAAGGCGCTATGAACCCGAGCGCGCCCCGCTCCCCGGTCTACGGTTTCCGCAAACAGACCACCATGGTCGATTTCCCCGGCCGCATCGCCGGGGTTTTCTTTACCACCGGCTGCAATTTCCGCTGCGGCTTCTGCCACAACGCCACCCTGCTCCAGCAGCAGCGCCCCGGCTACGCCTGGGACGAGCTGCGCCAGGTCTGCGAGCGCTTCCGTCAGCAGTGGGCCACCGGCATTGTCCTCACCGGGGGCGAACCCACCCTCGCCCCCGCCATCGAGGAGACCATCGACTTCATCCGCAGCCTCGGCCTGGCCGTCAAGCTCGACACCAACGGCTCCAGCCCCGAAATGCTCGAACGCCTCCTCCCCCGCCTCGACTACGTGGCCATGGACATCAAGTGCGGCCTCGACCACTATCCCGCCTTCGTCCACTACCCCCATACCGACCGCATCGCCGCCTCCATCCGGCTGCTCATCGGGCAGGCGAAGGACTACGAATTCCGCACCACCGTCCTCGAACCCGTCCACACCGAGGCCGAGGCCCATCTGGTCGGCGAGTTGATCCGCGGAGCCAAGCGGCACTATTCCCAGCCCTTCGTCCCCCGCGACGACCTCCCCGACCCCGAGCTGGCCAAACTGCCCCGCACCAACCCCGACGTGGTCCGCGCCTTCGCCCGCATCGTCGGCCAGTACGTCCAGACCGCCGAAGCCCGCAACGCCTAGAATGCGTCTAGGTGTTTGAATATTCCTCAAGTCCTGTTAGTGTGTAGGATACACCATGAGCAAGTGAAATTGGCCCCTTCTTTGAGAGGGTCTCAATCAACCACTTTGGAGCAGTTGTGATTTGTTGGTTACATGAAACGAGAAAAGAACTCTTCCAATGCCACGCCCGGTTTCATTTTATAGCCATAGATGCAGTAAGTTTTATGAGCAACTCAGCGCGGCAGAAAATACCTATGGTTTTCCTACGGTAGTCAATCACCTTAAAAGCTCAGTGGACAAGGTTGCCGAGGAAGCAGTTGGCATTTCGCTAAAAGTCCACCGCTATATGCCTCGATTTACGCTTCATAATGATGTCCACTTTCTAAATGTTCTCTGGATCATGGAAAAATTAGTTCCAGATGAGGTGATGGAGAGGCTTCATCCCCTTGAGTGTGCACTTGTCATCATGGTTGCATATGTCCACGACCTTGGCATGGCTTTGAGTCAAGAAGAATATGATAAAATTAATTGCGGTAATGATGTTGACTACACAGTATGGGAAAATCAATTCAGAAGCAGTCGGCATTCTCTCGACAGAAAATTGCGTGAGATAGATGGCAACTCCAGTTTTCGCCCTGAGGCTGAGGTAATCCGCTCGTTTCTTCTTGAAACTTACCTGCGAACTACACATGGAAAGCGCAAAAGAATTGAAGGATGGTTGACTAACATTGCGCACAATGGCAATCATGGCATTTTCAAATGCCAACCTGTCGACTTTAAAGAGGAACTGATTGCGTTGTGTATGAGTCATGGGGAGGATGCCTGTTGGCTTAGAAAAGATTGCCAAATATTCAAGGAGAATAATATTTTCGAGATGGTTCTTGAAGGTACAGTGAACTGGTCCTTCCCTTCTCTTTTGTTGAGACTTGGCGACATTCTTGATCTTGACTGGACGAGGGCGCCAGTTGCGCTTTTTGAAAAAACGTGGATAGAAAATTTGGAAACACCGGAAGGGGATATCAGGAATTCTTTTTTATACTCATGGAAAGAGTGGGAAAAGCATCGTTCCGTGACGGGATGGGAAATCAAACAAAACGGGAATCGCGCTGTTATTCGATGGGAGGCGAGATGCAGTTATCCTGAAGTGCACAATTCTTTCCTGGAATACAAAGGATGGATTAATGAAGAATTGCGCTCTGTAATATCCGAAATGCAGGAGCAACGCAATTTTCTGCAAAACGTCAATGACTGGCGGTACGATTTGCATTTGCCCGACGTAGTGGATTTCAAAGTCCGGCCGATAATAGTGAATGGGGAGCCTGCATATGTTGTCGGACATAACGGTATGGCTGTTGTTTCCTCCACTCCTCCGGAAAGTTGTGGCGGCAAAACAATTACTATTACCGCTGTTGATTCCATAGAAAAGGAAAGCGCTGACATTCGGCAGGTTGTAGGCGAGCTTAAGCGTCTTCAAGTTTGGGAGATGCAGAACGTTTTTGATAGGATTGCTCGGTGCCAGAAGGGCTGATGTTTAGTTTTCGTACAAATGTTCCAGGGAGAAAAGAAAATGAGTGATTTCCTCTTCACTGAACCGACCCGGTATTGGATTGAGAATCAGGGTGCCTTGCGGAGAGCCGAAGTTTGCTATTTGGATGAATGGCGAAATGCGCTTCAAGAGGCAGCCGAACGGGAATGGCCCGGCGCAAAAGCCATCTTCAAGGATACTGACGAACTCGGGAGAAAGGATGTTTTGGTCTGGCATCCAAATCCTCTCCCGGATACTGGCGCGACGTGGCAAATATCACTTTGTGGGGGACTTGACGAGGTTAAGAATGGCTATGCTGTTGCTACTTTTGACTGTTTGGAGACAAACACTGGTGAGCCCCCTCGCAAAAGCCAGAATATTGCCCGATTGATGCGGGAAGATATGCTACCTTTCCGCAATATGGTTTCCCGGCAATTTGAGGGATGGAACTTAGTTGATATAGATACTTCTAGTGAGCAAGGAACGCCGATCAAAGTTATGATACCATTAAAAAGCGCAGGAAGTCAGCTCCTCGATGATGTGTTTCGGAGGTTGTCGCGGTTTGTTACTTTTGCCGAGGTGGCAATTTACAAGTCTAGGTATGATGTTGTACATAACATTCAGTTCCATCCCAAAGCTCCGACATATGTCAGTCTTGTTGACTTTAACGGAAAGTCTTCTGGTGCCAAGCTTGTCCAATCTGGCCGTTTTGCTCAACAATGCTTGCTTGTCGATTGTAAAAGACATACTCTGCCCGTTAGCAAAAAGGAAAAGGATCACACGTACATCTCTTGTTGCCAGAATAAAAAGGGATGGTTTTCTGAGACAGACAAGTATCGAATTCTGGTGGTTGCGAAGACAGGAATGAGTGTGAAGATGGAATTCCATATGCATCTTCTTCTTGATGACGATGTGGAACATTCGAAGAGATATCCAATAGTCAGAAAATTTATGGTTGAGATCCCGCTTTGTGATGAATGGAATGTGTTTTCAACTCGGCTGGTCGAACAGGATGGAATTGTTGATGAGAAAATGAGAGAAGCGTTGAAAAATGATCGAACGAAATGGATTGCCCTTATCTGGGGCCAAGCGGATGATTTATTGGTTGACCAGATTGTCCTTCTACGTGAAAAACGATAGAGTCCTATGGCGTTACACTGCGCGATGGAAAGCTTGTTGGGGTAAGCGAATGGTGTTCTGAGTTAGTGGAAACTCATGTGAATCAGACCTCGGGTACGCAGGCACAAGAAGGCGCTAATTGAACGCCGGTATTGCAGCGGCCACTACCTGTGGCTCCTCGTCGGGTAGGCGAAGGACTACGAATTCCGCACCACCGTCCTCGAACCCGTCCACACCGAGGCCGAGGCCCATCTGGTCGGCGAGCTGATCCGCGGGGCTAAACGGCACTATTCCCAGCCCTTCGTCCCCCGCGACGACCTCCCCGACCCCGAGCTGGCCAAACTGCCCCGCACCAACCCCGACGTGGTCCGCGCCTTCGCCCGCATCGTCGGCCAGTACGTCCAGACCGCCGAAGCCCGCAACGCCTGAGCGGTCGTTCATCCGCCCCGCAGGGGCAAGCCAAGGCAGCCCAGGGCAACACCTTGGTCCCGAGTTTGGCAGAAATCCGTCGACGGAGTAGAAGTGATGTAATCGATGATGGTCGCCTTCCCGGCAGGCGCTGCTGGACAACGCCTTGAGCCCACCCGCAGGTGGGCGGCATGGTCGCCCAGCGGCGTGAGCCCTGGGTATGGACGGTATTTGATTCCGAGCCCCCGCAAGGGTGGCGACATATTCCGCAAGGGCGCCAGCCCGCGCCGGGGCGCCACACCTTGGACTGACGGCCAAGGACCAATATGCCGCCCTCCGGGGGAGGGCTCAATTTCTATTTTCCGTCTTTCCCAGGGCTTCCGCCACTGGGCTTCCATGAGAAGGTAATGTCAAGAGGATCGACGTGGCGATGTTCGCTTT
>LVAZ01000367.1 GCA_001603055.1 Victivallales bacterium Lenti_02 | reverse complement strand
GAGAAGCTCCGTCCCATGAGCGAGCTGGTGGCCGTCCCGCCGCCGTTGGCCACGGTGAGGACCACGTCGAAAAACTCGCCCGCGCGCACCCGCTCCGGCATCTGCACGGTCATGGTCACGCCGTCGCGCCCGCTGCTGCGCCGGGGCAGGAAATCCAGCCCCATCGAGGCGAGCAGATCGGTATGCCCCAGATTCGCGGGCGGAGTGTCCTGGGGGTAGCGTTTCATCACCTGCCGGGAAATGTCCATCAGCATACTGCCGTATTTCGGATGGCTGGCGCGCACGGAGACTTCGGTCACAGTGAGGTCGTCGAAGAGACGCAGCAGCGTCTGGTCCCGGTCCACAGCCACCCCGACCTCGTCGGTCCGCATCGGCACCTCGTTCACCAGGAAGGTCTCCCCGGCAATCGGGCCGACTACCTGGCTCTGTTGCTCGGCGAAGGTCTCCCCCTCGATCAGTTCCCCGGGCACGACCCGATATTCGACGCCGGCTGGGTTGGTTTCCGCGGAGGCCGGCACCTCGATCACCGTCTGATAGATGTTCACCTTGTGGGTCACCCGCACCACCACCTCCTCGAAAAACAGCCGGGGCAGCGAGTCGGTGCCGGCCATCAGCCGCCAGCGGAACGACGGGGTTTCCTCCGTCCGCCGGACATCGACGCGCAGCAGACGCCCGCGGCGCTTGGCGGGCGGCGGCGCGGCGGACACGCACAGCCCGAGGAGGAGGCAGGCAACCAGGAGCAGCGGCATGGCGGCGGCACGTTTCGGATAGTTCGTCATCATCGTCACTGGTCCAGGGTTTGCTTGAGCTTGTTCCAGCGGAACCACCAGCCGGTCTCGGCCGGCGTCACCATGTGGAAAATCAGGTTCGGATAGCGGGCGAAAGGCAGTTCGGCCAGTACGGGTTCCGAACCCAGGGTCTTGTCCGCATCGAACAGTGTGACCATGCGGACGCCGAAGCGGGTGCGCATGGCGCGCTCCTCGCTGTTCTTCGGCTCGTCGATCTCCTGGGTCCAGACCGGGCCGGCGAGCTTGCCGCCCTGGGCGAGATAGGCATGCAGGTGGGCCGGGGAAGGCAGACGGTAGAGGGCGGATTCATTCTCGCTCGCCCATTTGCAATAGTGGAGCGACTCGGCCCAGTTAAGGCTCGGCGGCAGGTCCGGCCGTTCGCCCTGGGCGGGGAAGGCGCGGGCCAACTGGTCGAGGGGAATGGGATCGCGGTTGATGTAGAAGGCGTTTCTGCCGGAACCGACCAGCACCATGGTCAGGCCAAGCTGGTTCTCGAAGGCGGGCGGCGGCGGCAACTGCGCCATGGTGGCCTTGAGGTTTTCGCCCGCGAGGCGCAGGCGGTTGCCCTGGCTGGTCTGCTCGCGCAGCATGTTGGTGGCAGTGTCGCGCACCCCCTTGAGATAGCGCACGATATCCGGGGACATGGTGGTGTCCTTCGAGATGTCGGCGACCAGTTCGAGGATTCCCCGGCAGCGTTCCTGGTCGCCCTTGAGACCATCGACCGCCACCGCTATGTCCCGCTGGATTTCGATGGCCAGGAGGATTTTCTCGTCCAGCCCCGGCAACTTGGGCAACTGCCCCATGGCGGTGAACACCGCATTGACCTCGCGCAGCCTCTGCTGGTATTCCTGGCTGTGCAGCAGCGTCTGGTTGCGCAGTTCCATCACCTTCTCGCGCCGCTCGAATTCCTCGATGGCGGGGAAGCGGAGCTGGTCCGGCGTCCCGGCGGGCGCGGCGGGCGCACCCTGCCCCCGGACCAGACTGGTGGCGAGAAGCAGGAAGATCGTCGCGAATCTCTTCGGCATGGCGGGCCTCGTTGGCTCGGAAATAAAGTGTCCCATCTCACGGCAGCCGTCGGCAAGGGCTTTCCACCAGTATAGATTGGCCGCCGGGCCAATGCAACCGGCGTCCCGCGCTTCTTGCTGGCGGACAGCCGGGCGCCCGGCTACTCGTTGGCAGCGCCGCAGTGCTGGCAATGGGGCAGGAGGGCGTGCCGGACCTTGCGGCAGGAGGGGCACTCCTCGAACAGCACCGTCCCGCAGGCGGGACAGGTATACGGCTCCTCGCGCGCCGCGCCGTCGGCCGCGACGGCGACCCGGTTGACCGTGCGCCGGTTCCAGAACAGGAACCGGCGGGGGCCGGTGCGGATGGGATACTCGCACACGGGACAAAGGAAGCGCTCGTACCC
>LVAZ01000366.1 GCA_001603055.1 Victivallales bacterium Lenti_02 | reverse complement strand
TCCGCAGCCTGGCCGACCGGCCCGTGCGCCACCCCCTCCCCGTCGTCCGCGACGGGCGCATCCTCAACGACCCGCACCATCCCTACGCCCCGCTCTACACCGGCGACGAGGACACCAGCCGCAAGCCGGCCTACCACAACGGCACCGTCTGGAGCTGGGTCTTCCCCAGCTTCTGCGAAGCCCTGGTCCTGGCCTGCGGCCCGACGGCGCTCCCCGCCGCCCGCGCCCTCCTCGGCTCCTGCCAGCGCGAGCTGGCCCGCGGCTGCCTGGGCCACATCGCCGAAGTCTACGACGGCGACCGGCCCCACCTCCCCAAAGGCTGCGGCGCCCAGGCCTGGGCCTCGTCCGAAGTGCTCCGGGTCGAAAAATACCTCCATACAGCCGGGCTTGGCCCCGGAAATGCAACCAAAAGCCGTCGCCAGGGTCACAAGAATGACCGCATGGGCAAGAAGTAACAAATCCGTACAACCCCATAGGACATTTGTGTCGCCCCGACCATTTGACATGGGGACAACGAGAAAGGCACGACCATGGGCAAGAACGACAATTCCGGACGGCGCAGAGTGACCTTCGTCCTGCGGGCGGACTCCGGCAGCGAGGTCTACCTGGGAGGCACCTTCAACGACTGGGACTACCTCAAGAAACCCCTGAAGGAATCCGCCGACAAAGGTGTCTTCACCGCCGTCTGCATGCTCCCCACGGGAACCCACGAATACAAGTTCCACATCAACGGCATCTGGTGCGTGGACCCCGAAAACCCGAATTTCTGCCAGAACAACTTCGGTTCGCTCAACAGTATCATCGAAGTCGTCTAGCCGAGTTCCCCGCTCCGCCCGGCCCCATCCATTTGCCTGTCCGCCATACCGGTGGTATAGGTATTTGCAGGATGTGGTGGTGTGCGGAGTTCTCCCGCGTCGCTTATCCCCGAGCCGAGGTTGCTGTTTGAACGCCGCACTGCCCAAACCAAGTCCCCGAATCCTCATCGTCACGCCGGAAATCACCTATTTGCCCCAGGGAATGGGCAACATGGCCAACCGGATGAAGGCGAAGGCGGGAGGTCTGGCCGACGTCTCGGCCTCCCTGGTTTCGGCCCTCTTCCATCTGGGCGCCGATGTCCATGTGGCCCTGCCCCACTACCGGCGCATGTTCCATATGGATGTGAACCGGCTCATCAGCGAAGAGCTGCGCATCTATCTCAGCCATCTCTCGGACAACCGCATCCATCTCGCCGAAGACCGCGTCTTCTACTACCGCGACCGCATCTACAGCTCCTACCTCGAAGACTCCTTCAAGGTCAGCCTGGCCTTCCAGCGCGAAGTGCTGAACAACATCATCCCGCGGGTGAATCCGGACTTGATCCACTGCAACGACTGGATGACCGGCCTGATCCCCGCCATGTCCCGGCGCATCGGCGTGCCCTGCCTCTTCACCCTGCACAACATCCACACCCAGAAGATGAGCCTCGAAAAAATCGAGGACGGGGGCATCGACGCGGCGGAATTCTGGCGCCATCTCTACTACGAACGGACTCCCGGCAGCTACGAGGAGACCCGCTGGAGCAACCCCGTCGACCTGCTGACCAGCGGCATCTTCGCCAGCCATTACATCAACACGGTCAGCCCCACCTTCCTCAGAGAGATCGTGGATGGACAGCACAGCTTCATCCCCGAACAAATCCGGCGCGAAGTGACCGCCAAACAGGCGGCCGGCTGCGCGGTCGGCATCCTCAACGCCCCGGACGAGGATTTCAACCCGGCGACCGACGAAGCCATCGCCCGCACCTACACCCCCGAAACCCACCCCCAGGGCAAGCGGGCCAACAAGGTCGCCCTCCAGGAACGCCTCGGCCTGTCCGTGAATCCCGACGCCCCCCTCTTCTACTGGCCCAGCCGTCTCGATCCCATGCAGAAGGGCTGCCAACTGCTGACCGACTGCCTGTACCGGATCGTCGCCGACTACTGGGACCAGCACCTGCAAGTGGCCGTGATCGCCAACGGCAGCTACCAGCGGCACTTCCACGAAATCGTCCGGCAGCACGGCATCCAGGATCGGGTGGCGGTCTGCGACTTCGAGGAGGATCTCTCGCGCCTGGGCTACGCCGCCTCGGACTTCATGCTCATGCCTTCCCGCTTCGAGCCCTGCGGCCTGCCCCAGATGATCTGCCAAATCTACGGCTCTCTGCCGGTCGTCCACGACACCGGCGGGCTGCACGACACAGTAGACCACCTGGATATCGAGACCGAGACCGGCAACGGTTTTGCCTTCAAGCACTACGACACCGCCGGCCTGCGCTGGGCAGTGGATCAGGCCATGTGGTTCCACTCCCAGCCCCCCGAAGTCAAGGAAACGACCGTGGCCCGGGTTATGAACGAAAGTCTGGAGCACTTCAACCATACCGTGACCGCCCGCCAGTACATCGACATCTACGAGTCGATGCTACAGCGCCCGCTGGTGAAGGAATTATGACCCGCAGCCGGCCGAACCTGCCCCTGCCATTCGGCACCGACCCCTACCTTCTTCCCTACCGTCCAGCCTTGAGCGCCCGGCGGGAGCTGGTCGAGCAGACCCGGCAACGGCTCGGCGGCAGGGCCGGCCTGGACCAGGCCGCCCTCGCCTACCGACTCCTCGGCCTGCACCGGCACGGCGGGGAATGGGTGTTCCGCGAATGGGCGCCGAACGCCAGTTCCGTCTGCCTCTTCGGCGACTTCAACGACTGGCGCGAAGAGGAGCGCTTCCAGCTCCGGCGGCTGGACAACGGCATCTGGGAAGGGCGCTTCCCCGCCGACTGGCTCCAGCATGGCCAGCGCTACCGCCTCCGACTGCGCTGGCCCGGCGGCGGGGGGGACCGCATCCCCGCCTTCGCCAACCGGGTCGTGCAGACCGGGGAGAATGGTCCCTTCGACGCCCAGGTTTGGGACCCGCCTGCCGCCCATGCGTGGCGGCACGAAAGCCCCCCCGCCCCCCGCACGCTGCTGGTCTACGAAGCCCATGTGGGCATGGCCCAGGAAGAGGCCAGGGTCGGCACCTACGCCGAATTCCGCACTGCCATCCTGCCCCGCATCGCCGCCGCCGGCTACAACACTGTCCAGCTCATGGCCGTCGCCGAACATCCCTACTACGGCTCCTTCGGCTACCATGTCGGCAACTTCTTCGCCGTCTCCTCGCGCTTCGGCACCCCCGAGGAATTCCGCGAGCTGGTGGACGCCGCCCACGGCCTCGGCCTGCGCGTCGTCATCGATCTGGTCCACAGCCACGCCTGCCGCAACGAGATCGAGGGCCTCTCCCGCTTCGACGGCACCTATACCCAGTACTTCCACGCCGGGCCGCGCGGCAACCATCCCGCCTGGGACTCCCGCTGCTTCGACTACGCCAAAACCGAAGTCCTCCGCTTCCTCCTCGCCAACTGCCGCTACTGGCTCGACGAGTTCCGCGTCGACGGCTTCCGCTTCGACGGCGTCACCAGCATGCTCTACCACGACCACGGCCTCGGCCGCAGCTTCGGCGACTACGCCGAATACTTCGGCGACAACGCGGACCCGGAAGCCTTCGCCTACCTCGCCCTCGCCAACGAACTGATCCACCGCCTCCGGCCCGACGCCACCACCATCGCCGAGGATGTCTCCGGCATGCCCGGACTCGCCGCGCCCGTCGCCCAGGGCGGCGCCGGTTTCGACGCCCGCCTCGCCATGGGCGTCACCGACCACTGGTTCCGCCTTTTCGACCAGCCCGACGAGGCCTGGCATATGGGCGGTCTCTGGCACGAGCTGACCAACCGCCGCGCTGACGAGCGCAGCCTCAGCTACGTCGAATGCCACGACCAGGCCCTCGTCGGCGGCCAGACCTGCCTGTTCCGGCTTGCGGGCGGACGCATCTACGACGCCATGCACGTCGGCTCCCATAGCGTCGAGATCGAGCGCGCCCTCGCCATCCACAAGCTGGCCCGTCTGCTCACGCTGGCCACCGCCGGCCACGGCTACCTCAACTTCATGGGCAACGAATTCGGCCACCCCGAGTGGGTGGACTTCCCCCGCGAGGGCAACAACTGGTCCTACCACCACGCCCGCCGCCAGTGGTCCCTCCGCGAGCGCTCCGACCTCCGTTTCCGCTTCCTCGCCGAGTTCGACGCCGCCATGCTCGCCCTGGTCAGGGAACATGGCATCCATGCCGTCCTCCCCGACCTCGTCCTCGCCGACGAGGAACGGAAACTGCTCGTCTTCCGCCGGGGCGACCTGCTGTTTCTCGCCAACTTCCATCCCCACAACTCCTATCCCGACCTCGCCGTCCCCGCCGCCGCCGGACGCTACGAGCTGGTCCTCGACAGCGACGCGGAAGCCTTCGGCGGCCACGCCCGCGTCCAACCGGGCCAGACCTATTTCACCCAGCCCGCAGGCAACGCCCACCAGCTCCGCGTCTACCTCCCCACCCGCACCGTCCTCGCCCTCCGCCTGAAGTGACCGCTAGGCATTCCGCCCGTCCCGCGCTAAACTATCCGCCGTATTGCGGCAACAACCCTCCGGGATAGCGCGAACGATGGCAAGAAGATACGGCGGCTACTACGACTTCGGCCCCTATGTCCCCGTCAGCGAGAAGAAGGCCAAGAGCCAGAAGGCGCTCGCCAAGCTCCGCGCGGCGGATTCCGGAATCCAGCCCGTCGTCATCGAGGGGCAGAAAATCGCCACGTCCTGGTGGGGGGCCTCCTGGAACCGCAACCTGGAACGCTATGCGGACTACAGCAACCGGATCGAGCGCGGACGCAGCTATGTCCGGCATGGTGCCGTGATCGACCTCCGCGTCGAACCCGGCCTGGTCACCGCCATGGTGCAGGGTAGCCGGCCCAAGCCCTACACCGTCACCGTCACCATCGACAAACTCCCGGACAGGGCCTGGAGCGCCCTCTGCAAGGAGGCTCTGCCCCAGCTCGATTCCCTGGCCGTCCTCCTCGGCGGCAAGTTTCCCGAGACGCTCAAGGACTCCTTCTTCGCCCAGGGAACCGGGCTCTTCCCCGCGCCCAAGGACATTCACTTCGACTGCTCGTGCCCCGACTGGGCCTCCATGTGCAAGCATGTCGCCGCCGTCCTCTACGGCATCGGCAACCGGCTGGACCAGGCCCCCGAACTGCTCTTCACCCTCCGCCAGGTGAGCGTCGAGCAGCTCATTGCCGGCACCGTCAAGGCGACGACGGACACCCTCATCCGGAAAGCCGAAACCGCCCAGGGCGACGACATTCTTGCCGACGCCGATCTCGGCGGCATGTTCGGCATCGAGCTGGACCAATCCCCGTCAATACCTCCCGCCACCGCCAAGGCGACCGGAACCAAGACGAGCACCGCGAAGAACACCCGGCCGAAACCAGCCAAACCGCCAGCGAAAAAGGTGGCCAAGACCGCCAAGCCGGCGGCGAAAACGGCACCGCCACCACCTGCTAGGCACACGCATTCCCCCCTGGTCAAACAATTCCTCAAAGAACTGCCCAAGTCGCGGAAAGCCTTCACCATGGCGGAACTGGCCACCAGCCTTCCGGATTGGGAGCGCGGACAGCTCACCAACACCCTGCAACGCGCCATCCGCGAAGGAGCGGTGGAGCGCGTGTCCAAGGGAGTCTACCGCCGCGCATGAGCAGCCCAGCGCCCAGCAGCGAGCTGCATGCCGTCCTCCTGCCCGAAGATGTCCTCCTCGAATGGGGCCAAGCGGAATCGCCGCTGGGCGAAGCCTCGCAGGCGTTGCAGCAGGAGACGTTCCGGCGCTTCCACCAAGGTGGCATGGACTGGCTCTTCCACCTTGGTTTCGCCCCCGACACGGTGCCATTGCCCGAGTCTCTCGATTACTGGCGGCGCTTCGCGGCGGCCTTCCGCCGGGAACTGCTCCTGACCCCGGAGCTGGAGCGCCTGCGGGCGCGGGCCGTGATCCCCGCCGACCCCGAGGTCCTGGCCGCCTTCCATGAAAGCGCCCCGCTGGTTCCCGGTATCGAACACCTTAGCCCCGACCGCCTCGCCTCCCTCTGGACCGCCCTGAACACCGCCTTCCAGGAAGCCGTCCGCCAGCACCAGGGAACCGTCGAGGCCCTGCTGCACAGCCTGCGCCCCGATGTCGAGCTGGCGGGGCGTGTGTTTTTCCATCTGGTGGAAAACAGCAAGGGGCCGCAGCCCTTCGCCTTCCTCGCCACCTATTCCACCGAGGTCGCCCAGGACGGCACCACCCGCCACCTCCCGCTCAAGCACGCCCTTCAGGAATTCGCCGGCGACAACACCAAACTGGTCGAATTGCTCGCCACCGTCTACCGCGCCGCCCGCGACAGCCGTCTGCTGGCGGAACTGCTCGAAACCGGCCGGATTTTCCAGCCCCTGGCCTTCGACGCCCGCCGCGCCCTGACCTTTCTCCGGGAAACCCCGCTCTACGAGACCAGCGGCATCCGCTGCCGCATCCCCAACTGGTGGACCGCCAAAAGCGCCCGCGTGGGCATCGCCGTCAAAGTCGGCAACCAGGAACCCTCCCTCCTCGGCCTCGACGCTCTGGTTTCCTGCCTTCCCGAACTGCGCGTCGGCGACACCCCGATCAGTCCCGAGGAAGCCCGGCAACTGCTCGCCGAAAGCGAAGGGCTCGTCCTCATCAAGAACCGCTGGGTCGAAGTGGACCAGGAAAAGCTGCGCCAGACCCTCGACGCCTACGCCCAGGCAACCGAACTGCTGGCCGAGGGAATGACCCTGCGCGAGGCCATGCGTCTCCTGCTCAGCCCCGATCAAACCCTCGGCAACGAGGGCATCGACACCGATGTCACCTTCGGCGACTGGCTGGCCGAGGTCGCCCGCAAGCTGGCCAATCCCGCCCTGGCCCGCGCCGTCGCCCCGGCATCCGGTTTTCTGGCTGTTCTCCGGCCCTACCAGCAGCTTGGCCTGAACTGGCTGGCCTTCCTCGACAGTCTCGGCCTCGGCGCCTGCCTGGCCGACGACATGGGCCTGGGCAAGACCATCCAGGTGCTGGCCTTTCTCAGCACCCGCCGCGGCCGCGTCGCCGCCCCGAGCCTGCTGGTCGTCCCCGCCTCCCTCCTCGGCAACTGGCAGGAGGAAATCCAGCGCTTCCTGCCCGAACTGAAAGCCCTCGTCGCCCACGCCTCTGCCATCGGCAAACAGGCCCGCGACGGCATCGCTGCCGAATCCCTGCGCGGCCACGATCTGGTCATCACCACCTACGCCATGATCCAGCGCGCCGACTGGCTCCGGGAAACCACCTGGGACTATATCATTCTCGACGAGGCCCAGGCCATCAAAAACCCCGGGGCCCGCCAGACCCGCGCCGCCAAACAGCTCGTGGGCCACAACCGCCTGGTGCTCACCGGCACCCCCGTGGAAAACCGGATCGACGACCTCTGGAGCCTCTTCGACTTCGTCAACCCCGGACTCCTCGGCACGGCCACCCAGTTCCGCGCCGTCGCCAAACGCCTGCAAACCGACAGCACCGGCTACGCCCGCCTGCGCCGGGTGGTCAGCCCCTACATTCTGCGCCGTCTGAAAACCGACCGTTCGATCATCGACGACCTCCCCGAAAAGGTCGAGATGAAAACCTATGCCGACCTGTCCCGCCGCCAGGTCGTCCTCTACCGCCAGTTTGTGGAGGATTTGCGCGGACAGCTCGAAGTGGCCGAGGGCATCCAGCGGCGCGGCCTGATCCTCGCCTCGCTGATGAAGCTCAAGCAAATCTGCAACCACCCGGACCACTACACCGGCAGCACCGCCTTCGCCGAGGAGGACAGCGGCAAGTTCCTCCGCCTGCGCGAACTGTGCGAAACCATCCTCGCCAAGCGCGAGCGTGTCCTGGTCTTCACTCAGTTCCGGGAAATGACCGCCCCCCTCGACCGTTTTCTGGCTGCCGTTTTCGAGCACCCCGGGACCGTCCTCCACGGCGCCATTCCCGTCGGCAAACGCCGCGAGCTGGTGGCCTCGTTCCAGAACTCGCGCGAGTATCTGCCCTACATGGTGCTGTCGGTCAAGGCGGGGGGCACCGGCCTCAACCTGACCCGGGCCAACCATGTCATCCATTTCGACCGCTGGTGGAATCCCGCCGTGGAGAATCAGGCCACCGACCGCGCCTTCCGCATCGGCCAGGAACGCGGCGTCATGGTCCACAAGTTCGTCTGCCAGGGCACCGTCGAGGAGAAAATCGACCAGATGATCGCCGCCAAGGCCGACCTGGCGGCGACCATTGTCGCCCCGACCGGCGAAAACTGGATCACCGAACTGTCCAACGCCGAGCTGGCCTCGCTGCTCACGCTCAGCATCGACTGAAGCGGCCTACCGGGGCAGCTTCCACGGGGCGCGGTAGGGGCGGGCGAGCATGGCGTTGGCCTCGGCGTCGCCGATGAACTGCTCCTTGGCCGGGTCCCAGCGCAACTCGCGGCCCAGCAGCATGGCGATGTTCGCCAGATGGCAGCAGGTGGCGGAACGGTGCCCCACCTCGGCGGGGCACACCGGCTGGCGGCGGCTGCGGATGCAGGCCAGGAAATTGCCGTGATGGTCGTCGCTGGCATACAGCCGGACCCCATCCTCCGGAATCGCGAAATCGAGCAGTTCGGCGGGATCGGCCTCCAGCTTGCCCCGGCCCACCATGATCCGGCCCTTGCTGCCCACGAAAGTCACCTTGCTGCCGCCGGTGCGGCAGGTCACCTCGACCCCGTTCGCGTAGACCAGCGTGAAATCCACCTTGGTGGCGGTGCTGAAGAGACCGCTCGCCGGGAACTCGCCCGTGCCGCGCACCAGCACCGGCCCGGATTCGTCCATCCCCAGCGCCCACTGGGCGATGTCCAGATGGTGGGCGCCGAAATTGGTCACCTGTCCCCCCGAATAGTCGCGCACGAAGCGGAACTGGTAGTGGCAGCGCTGCTCGTGATAGGCCGCCTCGGGGGCGGGACCGAGCCAGAAATCGTAGTCGAATCCGGGGGGCACCGGCATCGGTTCCCAAGTGGGCTCGCAGGTCTTGTTGTTGGGCGGAATCTCGGTCTCGACCCGCTGCAATTCGCCCAGCGCGCCGTTGCGCACCAGCTCGCAGGCGCGGCGGAACTCGGGCATCGAGCGCTGCTGGCTCCCGGTCTGGAGAATCCGGCCCGTGCGGGCCACGGCGGCGCAGATGGCCCGGCCCTCGGCGATGGTCAAGGTCAGCGGCTTCTCGCAGTAGACATCCTTGCCCTTTTCCATGGCGTCGATGGCCTGCAAGGCGTGCCAGTGGTCGGGAGTGGTCACCACCACCGCGTCCACGGCGGGACAGGCGTTGAGTTCGCGGAAATCGTGGAAGGTCAGACAGGCCGTGTCGCCGTTGTGCTCGTCCACCAATGCCTTGGCCTTGGCCAGATGTCCCGCGTCCACGTCGCAGACCGCCACCACGCGGGCGTCCGCCTGCTTGAAGAACTCCTTGATGTTCAGGGTGCCCATATTGGCGACCCCGACA
>LVAZ01000365.1 GCA_001603055.1 Victivallales bacterium Lenti_02 | reverse complement strand
GGGCGGGGGAGATGGCCGCGACAATGGCGGCGAGGGGGGCGTGGGTGGCTTCGGACAGACAGAGGTCCACGTCGGGAACCCCCTCGGGCAGGGCCGGGAAGTCGTGGAAGTCGCCGCTGAGGTCGCCGGTGAAGAGAACGCGCTTGCCCTCGGCCTCGATCAGGTAGCCGTAGCTGGGGAAGGGGGAGGTGCGCCCGAAGTGCCGGGTGGGCAGGGCGGTGACGCGGAGCTGGCCGTCGTCGAAGAAGAGACCGGGGGAGACCCCGGCGAACTCGACGACCCCCTCGGGATTGGGCAGGTGCAGGGCCTGCATCCAGGCCAGGAGCCCCGGAATCGCCTCGAGCTCGGGCAGGCGGACCTGGCAGCGCCAGTGGGGGGTGCGGTATTTGAGGAAGAATTTGAGCAGAATGGGCAACCCCCCGGCGTGGTCGCCGTGCATGTGGCTCACGAAAACGGCCCGCAGGCGGCCGAAGTCGAACTCCCGCCGGATGAGGGTGGTGCAAACCGGTTCGCCCGCCTCGAAGAGGTAGGCCCCCGATTTCAGTTCAACGAGAATGGCCGAGTTGTTCCGGGTGGCCGTGGCGTCGCCGTGGCTGCTGCCGAGGGTGGTGATTTTCATGGGCCTGCGCGGTGCTCCGGGGATGCTTGCCGAAAGGTCGGCGAAAGCATACCCGGTACCGTGCCGCAGCCCTGCTGTCAACCTCGCCGGCGGGCTATTTTCGGGCCCAGAAGGTGCCGCGCGGCGCGTTGAGGGCGCGGTACCACTGCACATGGCCGTCGCAGAAGGAGATGTTGATGCCGTCGTTGTGGACTGCCATGCGGGGATGGACTTCGTTGGGATAGGTGACGGTGTTGCTTCCCGGCCCGATGTAGAGGCAGTTGCGGGGGTCGCTGCCGGTGGACTTGAGGCCGCAGCAGACCGAATCGGCGATCAGGGGTACGGCCGAGGGCTGCTTGATGCTGGAGAGTGAATAGCGGGGCATGTAGAACCCGTCCACCTGGTCGGCACCGCCGACGCCGCAGTAGTTGTAGCCCATGTTGGACCGAATCGTCACCCGCTTGGTGGTGTCGCCAATGGTTCCGGTCCAGGCATAGGTGGTATAGCGGGAGTCGTAGGACGGGCAGAGGTAGACTTCGGCGTTGCCCACGTAGTTGTAGATGGCACCGGCCCAGGAGACGCGGGTGCCGGTGGCGACATCGCCCGCATGTTCCCCGAGGAGGCGGGTGGGCCAGAGTTCCCGGTTGTCGTCCGGATACATCTGCATGCCCATGGTGAGCTGTTTGGTCTGGTTCACGCAGGCGATGCCCCGTGCCTTGGAACGCGCCTGCGCCAGAGCCGGGAGCAGCATCGAGGCCAGAATCGCGATAATGGCGATCACCACCAGCAGCTCGATCAGGGTGAAATGACGGGTACGCATGGGATCGCTCCTTGTTCTGGATGGGAATAACCGTCACAGCTTCCAAGGGGATTCTACAACTGGTGGTGTGAAATACAAACAAAATGTGAAAAATCCGCGAATAAAGCCAATTACGGCGGAAATACGACCTGTGAAGTAAGGCCGGTTGTGGGGTAGGGCTACTGGCGGCAGCGGCCTCCAGGCAGGATTCCGCAAGGGCGTCGGCCCGCGCCGGGGAGCCCCGCCTTGGACTGACGGCCAAGGGAACAATTTGCCGCCCTCTGGCGAGGGCTCGAATACCAAGACAGTCAAAGGGGTTGCCCCCGTTTGGTTGGTCGAGGAGCCGGGCGAGGGCAAGCCTTCCCCCTACGGGCGACTCCTGCCGACGCAGCGCCGTCTTCTTTCACGGGGGAAAAAAAGGGGTGGCCGGTGCAGCGGCCACCCCAGAGAATGCGCGACTCCTCTCGGGTCAGGAGTTCCGCGCCGTCTCGCACTTGCGGAGTTTCTGCTCGACAATGGTTTTCGCCCCGCCCGCGCAGATGGCGGCGAGGCCGTAGGGGCCCTGGTGGTTGGCGACGGGGTGGGCTTCGTAGCGGCCGGCGACCGCCTCGATGCGCTGGTCGCCGTCGGCGGTGTGGATCACGCCCTTGAGGCGGTAGAGAAGCGGTCCCAGCCCGGTCACCGCGCGCTGGAGTTCGGCGGCATCGACGGTGCTGCCGGTGCCCAGTTCGAAACAGGCGTAGTGGGGGTCGCGGCAGGCGGCGTAGTCGCCTTCGGCCTGACCGGCGGAACACAGGGCGAAGAGGTCGCCGGCAAAGGCGGCGCGGGTGGTCCGGCGCAGCTCGGCGCGGGGATTGATTTCGCGCACCAGAGCCTCGGTCGCGGCCAGCTCCACGTCGGCATATAGGTCCTGCTTGTTCACGAGCACGAGGTCGGCGGCGCGGATTTGGGCGGCCATGTTGGGGAGGGTTTTGAGCAGTTTGGGGAGGGTGCCGGGGTCCACCAGGGAGACCACGGCGGCGAGCCGGTAGAGCCGGTCCAGCCCGGTGTCGGCCAGCAGTTTGGCCACCACGCCGGGGTCGGCCATGCCGCTGGCCTCGGCCACCAGCCCGTCGACGGGGCCGAAGCGGCCGGGCACGGCCCGCATCTGGGCGATGAAGTCGGCGACCACGCAGCGGCAGAAGATGCTGCCGCCGGGCACGCGCACCACGTCCCGCGCCACCTCGGCCACCAGGTCCCCGTCCACATCGAGGGCGGAGAACTCGTTGACCAGGAAGATCAGCCGCCGTTCGCGCTCGCGTTCGGCGAGGGCGCGCAGGAAGGTGGTCTTCCCGCTGCCCAGAAAGCCGGTGATGAGCGCGAGGGGGATCATTTCTTCTGTTCCGCCGCCTGCTGCACGGCCTGGGCCAGGGTCGTCTGGTTGGGGATGATCGAGGAGAAGACGGGCTTGCCGTCGATGCAGATGGTGGGGATGGCGGTGGCTTTGAGTTTGGTCATGTAGCCGAGCCCGTCCCGGTTCTTGATCTTGTGTTCGCGGACCACCACCCGGGGGGTCTTCCGGGCCACCTGCTCGGCGGCCGCGAGCATGTACTGGCAGGGGGGGCAGGTGGCGGAATCGAGGGTGATGATGTCGAGGTAGACATCCGGCTCGGCCGCGTAGTCGGGGACGGCGATGTCGGCGAAGTCGTCGGCGGCCCGGGCGGCGACGGTCTGGCGGGCGATCTCGCGCTGGTAGGGGTCGTGGACGACGCGGGCGACTGCCTCGAGATTTTCGGGCGGCACGCCCCAGGGCAGGTCGCAGCCGGGGGCGAGGACGAAGCCTGCGGGGCCGCCGGCCTCGAGGCAGCGAATCGCGTCCCGCGCGGCGTCCGCCGCGTTGCCGAGCAGCAGGACGGTGGTCAGTTGCAGATTGCCGCCCACGGATTTGCCGGCGGCGCGGGCGAGTTTGGCCAGGTTGCCGAGGTCGATGTTCTCGTCCACGCAGATGTTGTCGCAGTGGGTCTGGCACATGACTTCGAGGTTGCGGGTGGCGTTGCCGCAGACGAAGAGGGAGGAGAAGGCCCCGCGCTGGCGGATGTGGTCGAAGACGGCGTCGACGTAGGGCGTCTCGAACTGGACGAAATGCTCGGGGGAAATCTGGCTGGTCATGGGGTCCACCACGGCGACCACCTCGATGCCGCGGTCCAGATAGAAGTCGGCGGTCTTGATCGCCACGTCGCGGCAGTAGGCCAGCAGGGCATCCACCTTTTCGGGGTGGTCGTACATGTCGAGGAAGATCAGGTTGCCGAGGAGGTGGAGGGCGAGGGTGAAGGGGCCGGTGATGAGTCCGTAGAAGGCGACCTTGTCGCCGTGCTGCCGGCGCAGGCGGTCGATGGCCTCGCCGATGACGGGGAAGCGGCCGGCGGCGGTGCTGTACTCGGGCAGGTCGGCCAGGGAGAGCCCCATTTCCAGGGGATGGGTCATCACCGAGGGGGGGCCTTCGTTGTTCCAGTTCAGCTTGCAGCCGAGGACTTCGGCCTCGATCTGCACGTCGAAGACCACGGGCAGGCCGTCGGGCCGGTAGCGCTCGACGGCGGCGCTCAGCCCCTCGACCAACCGGTCCGCCGAGGTGAGATACTCGGTCGCGGTGACCCCGATCAATTGGCCCCCGTGGGCACCGACGAAGGGAACCCAGGCCGGACGGGGGGTGGTCTTGCCGCGCAGGGCGTCGAACAGCAGTTGTTTGTCGCTCATGGCACCATCTTGGTTGAAACGGGAGGACACATCTTTTTCAAACTCCCAGACTGTAGGGCCGATATCCGCTTGATTATTGAACGAATTCGCATATTTTTAGAACAATCTGGCAAAACCTGAAAGGAAAAAGCCTTTCATGCTCGGTCCCCGGCAACAGGCTCGGGTATCCTATCTGCTCGGGCAGTGCGCCGAATTTCTGCCCGGCGGCTGCGTGTTCGTGCCGCGGACGGGGGAGGATGCGCGGGTGGCGCGGGGGCTCTGCGCCTTCTGCCGGGAGTGCCTGAAGTCCGTTCCCCTGCGCACCTCCTGCCGCCGGTCGATGATCAGCGGTGCCTTCCAGGCGCTCGGCACGGGCGAGCCGTACTATTTCCGCTGCTGGGCCGGCTTGAACACCGTGGTGTTTCCGGTCGCCCCCGGCGGCCGGCTCGAGGGGGCCTTCGAGATTGGCGGTTTTCTCTACCCCGGCGAGCGGGAGGACACCGCCCGGTTCGTGGCCGACGCGGTCACCGGCATCACCCCCGAGGCCAAGCGGGATTTGCTCGCCCGGCTCGCCGGTCTGCCCGAATGGACGCCCCTCCAGGTGCGCGGCATCGCGGAATTCGTCTTCGAGGGCCTGTTCTCCTCGGGCATCAACCAGGTGGACGACTTCCGGGAACTGCACGACCGCTACCGGCAGCAGCGCCGCCTGGGCGAGCTGGTCCAGAAGCACGCCCGCTCCTCGGTGGCTCCCGGCGAACTGCCCGAGGTGCTCGCCGCCTTCGCCCACGCCCTCGCCCTGCGGGCAAAGGACGAGACCATGCGCCAGCTCGACGAGTTTTTCAGCCGGGTTCTGCTCGACGCCTCCCCGGCTCCCGACGTCATGAAGGCCCATATCCAGGTTCTGCTCGCCCACCTGCTGCGGGAGACGGTCCACGGCGGCGGCATTCCGTTTCCCCGCGCCATGCGGGACCACATGCAGGAACTGCGCGAACTCGAATCCCTGTCCGAGGTGGAGGACATCTGCTACTGGACCTTCGTGCGGGTCCGCGCCTGCCTGGAACGCCTTGGCAGCGGGCAGTTCCGCCGGGGCACCGTCGCCGAGCGGGTGCTGACCTGGCTCGACGGCGCGTTCCGCGGGCCCGCCACCCTGAACGCCGCCGCCAAGGCCCTCGGGGCGAGCGTCTCGACCATCGTCCAGGCCCTGCGCAACGAAACCAAGCGCACCTTCCTCGAACACCTCCGCGAGCGTCGCGTGCGCGAAGCCCGCGCCCTGCTGGCCGACACCGATCTCTCCATCGCTCAGATTGCCGCGCAATGCGGGTTCTGCGACCAGAGCCACCTCACCCGCACCTTCGCCCGCGAACTCGGCGTCACCCCCCGCCGCTACCGCCAACTGGCCACCGGTCCGGGATGACACGACAGTTTTTCCGGTAGCCGAAAACTGGTTTCCGGCGATGCCGGGGGTAGGCTATTGCCTTTTCCATATGGGGTAACCGCATGCTGCAACGTTTCGGGTGGACCATGACAATCCTGGCTTCGGCGATGGTCGGCACGGCCCAGGACGGGGCCAAACTCGCCTACGGGGAAACCGTGAGGTACCGGCAGACGCTGGTGGTGGAGGCGGACGGGCCGCTGCCGGAACCGTCCATCGCCCCTGTCTACAACGGTCACCGCTGGGGCCTCTCGACCCGCTGGGACGACAACCATCCCAACGCGCGGAACGTCCGCCGCAAAATGCTCGAAAACGGCATCCGGGGAACTTTCTATCTGAACTCGCGCCAGCCCGAGAAGGCCGAGGGCTCGCTGGCCCGGTTCCTCTCGCAGGACGGGATGTGCAGCGTCGGCGGGCACAGCGTCAGCCATCCCAAACTGCCCGAACTGACCGCCAACCAGACCTTCTACGAGCTGCTGGACAACCGCATCGCCCTGGAATGTCTGACCGACCAGCCGGTGAACTCGCTGGCCTATCCCTACGGCCAGTTCCAGGCCAAGGACCGGCCCGAGGTGCTCCACGCCGTGAGCGAGGCGTTCCTGCGCACGGGCTACCACCACTGCGTCTACTCCGGGTTCGTCATGGGCAATCCCCACCTCCCCGCCGGGGTCGTGACCACGGGCTTGCAGGTGGTTCCCGGCGACCGGGCGATCGAGGCCGAGAAGTTCTGGGCGAGCCTCGGGAAAATCCGCGCCCACGAGGCGAACTACCGGCAGACCTCGGACTGCATCTTTCTGGGCGTGCATCCCTGGCAGGAAGGCCCCGTGCTCGAGGAACTCGGCGAGGTGATGGCCAAGCTGCGCGACTGGGACGACTTCTGGCACTGCACCCAGACCGAATGGGCCGCCTACGCCAAGCAGCGCCACGACACCAAGGTCGTTCCCGGCGCGGCCGGAAGCTACGGGATCGAGCGTCCCGCCGCCTTCGAACTCGGCAACGATGTCCCCCTGACCCTCGTCTTCGCCTCGACGGCTGTGCGCGCCGCCACGGTGGACGGCGTGCCCTGCGAACTCCGCCAGGCGGACGGCAAGACCTACGTCAACGTGCCCCATGCCGCCGCCTTCGGCCTGCCGGCCCAAATCGATCGGGCGGGAGCCGACGGCAATGCGGAAAAATTCCCCGGCCTCAAGGCGTCGCTGACCCTCGATCCGGCCGGCAACATCGTCTGCACCCTGGAAAACGGCACCGGCGCGGCGCTGACGGCGGGGTTGCTCACCCTCGCGCTGCCGCCCGCCTGCGAACCCGGCCTGCTGCGCTGGCAGCAGCCGGAACTCGCCGCCGGGGAGAAGTGGTCGGCGACCGCCACCGCGCAGCCCGTCCGGGAAGGCGAGTACTGGCAGGGGGGCAAACCCTACGTCGCCGCCCAGTTCGATTTCGTCCGGGACGGCGAGCGTGGACGGCTCTTCGCCACCGCCTTCGGCACCGCGCCGTAAGCCGGGGCCATTTCCCATCCGGCGGTTGCGGCGCTACACTGGCGGGGTGTCGGCAAGACAAGGAACCCGGTCATGACATGGCGGATCGGAGGCATCCTGATGGCAGGCATCGCGGCGATGGCGGCAACCGGCGCGGAAGCGCCAAAACAGGTTGACTTCACCGTGCCGGTGGCCGTTGCCGTCTGGCAGGGAGGCACCCGCGCCCAAGTCGCGGAGTCCACCGAGCGGACGCCCGACGACGAGGCTACAGTGCGGGTGCAACTGGCGGGAGAACCCGCCCCGGACGAACGCTTTTCCGAGCGGAATTCGCTGACGCTGACCGAACTGGCCGGACGGCCCCGGGACTTGGCCGACTGGCGGGTGGTGGTGGCGAGTTTCTGGCTGAAACCGCTGACTCCCTCGCCGGAGCCGCTACTGGCCGTGCTCCGCCGGGGCTATGGCGAGACGGTGCCCCTCGCGGGAGACGCATGGCGGCGGGTCGAAATCCGGACCTGGGGACCGGCCCCGCTCTATCTCCGCGAGGTGCGGCAACTGGCCTTCCGCACCGCCCTGCCCCCCGCTGGAACCGCCTTCCTGCTCGGCCCCGTGCAATTCCGGGTCGAGGAGCGCCTGCTCCGCTGGCGGGCCGCCGCCGGGGGGGATTTCGCGGTGAACGGGCTGTGGTGGCTCAAGGAGAACGAAGGGGCCTTCATCCGCCTGCCCCGGCGGGTGGCCGGAGTCAATCGCGGAGTATGGAACTGCGCCCAGCACCCGGCGGGCGCCCGAGTCCGTTTCCGCACCGACTCGACCACCCTGAAACTCCGGGTGGACCACGGCAACGACGGGTTTCCCTGGCCGATGATGAGCAGCATGGCCATGGCGGGCATCGAACTCTACGAGGGGTCGCCCGGCAACTCCGTCTTCCGCTGGGTCGCCACCCCCGTCAGCGCCAAGGAACCCTACGAGCTGAGCGTGCCCGTCCCAACCGACGGCAAGCTGCATGAGTACACCCTCTACCTGCCCATGTACGCCAAACTGGCCGCGCTCGACCTCGGGCTCGATCCCGAGGCCCGCATCGAGCCTCCCGGCGATTTCCGGCAGCCCCAGCCGATTGTCTTCTACGGCACCTCCTTCGTGCAGGGCGGCTGCGCCTCGCGCGGCTCCATGAACTTCCCCGCCATCGTCGGCCGCAAGCTGGGCATGGACATCGTCAATCTCGGCTTCGCGGGCGACGGGCAGTGCGAGCTGGAAATCGGCGAGTGCATGGCGGAAATCGAGGCGTCCTGCTTCGTCATGGGGCCGATTCTGAACAATCTGCCGCTGATGCGCGAGCGTTACGCGCCCTTCGTCGCCGCCCTGCGCCGCCGCTGGCCGGAGACGCCGATTCTGCTCATGACCCGGCTGCACACGGTCGGCCAGCAGACCCCCTACGCCGTCAACGAGCTGGTGCGCGAAGTCCACGCCGCCATGCGGGCGGCCGGGGACCGCAACGTCCATCTGTTCGATTCCTTCCCCCTCTACGGCGACGGCGATTTTTATCCGACCGCCGACGGGGTGCATCCCAGCGACCACGGGTTCATGCTGATCGGCGACGCCCTGGCCCCGGCCCTGGCCGGGATTCTCGGGCTGGCCGGGCAGCCGACCGTTCCCCGAGCAGAAAGGTGATTCCCATGCGGCAGTCTTTCCGGATGGCAGCAGCCCTGGCCCTGGCGGTTTCCGCCGCCGGCGCGGAACCGGCCTGGAAACAGGAGGATTTCACGGGAAGGGAGGGCAGGAAGCCGGAATGGTCCGGCGGCGGCAATCCCCGCACCGAAGCCAGATTCGTGGCCGAGGGGCTGCTCATTGCCGACCGGGGTACGCAGCAGGGCGATATGGAGACCACCCAGCAGGGGTGGTGCGCCGACCCGGCGCAGGGGGCCAGCGTGGCCGCCCGCGTGAAGGTGATTTCCTGCGTGGGGCTGGCCGGTGTCATGATCGGGGTGAGCGACGGCGTGGGCGAGGACATCCTCACCCTCTATCCCGACCGCATCGAGCTGCACCGCGCCAAGTTGAGCCATTCCATGGACACCACGGCGGACTTCCATGACTACCGCATCGACATTCGCGGCCAGGACATCATGGTGTTCGTGGACACGGTGCCCGTGATCGACGGCCAGGGCGCCTTCGTCTTCCCCGCCCACGAGGGGCGCAACCGCGTCAGCATCGGCGGCGGGGCGAGCGCCTCGACCGGCGAGGCGGTCTGGCAGTGGCTGCGCTGGACCGACGGCAGCGGGAATCTGCGGGAACGCTTCCCCGAGCTGGCCACGGCGGAGCATGTGGTGGTTTTCCGCGAGGAAGGGGTCTACGCCCCCTTTCCGGGAGTGCGCATGGACCCCGCCACCGGCCATGTCTACGCCAGCTTCACCCGCAAGTCCGTGCGCACCCATTACGAAACTCTCGGCGCCCAAGCCTGCCGGATGGAGAGCCGGGACGGCGGGCGGACCTGGCAGGAGGTCGAGAGCATTCCCGACACGGCGGTCGGGGACCGGCCCCCGGCGGTGGCCACGCTGCCCGACGGGGCGCTGGGGCAGATCGGCCAGAACTGGCGGCAATGGTATCCCCCGGAACGACTCCCCGAATTCGAGGGCAAGTACCGGGTCGAGCGTTCCGGCACCTACAAGCCCGATTGGTTCGCAGTGAACAGCGGCGGCTGGCTGGGCCGTTCCGAGGACCAGGGCAAGACCTGGACCAAGACCCCGGTTCCGGCCCTCGACACCTATGCTTCCTGCTCGTCCCCCTGGTCCTACCTCCAGCTCCGGGACGGGCGGCTGCTGCGGGCCTTTCTGGTGGTGAACGGCAAGGGGGACTCCGGCGATGTCTATGTGACCATGAGCCGGGACGGGCGCACGGACGAGACGTTCCGCGTCATGGGCGATCCGGCGGAGAAGCTGCGCTTCACCGAGGAGACCCTGGCGCACGAGACTTCGCAGGGCGTCATCTGGCTCCTGACCCGCGTCGAGGGCGGCGACGACCAGCTCTGGCAGGCGGTGTCCCGCGACGGCGGCAAAACCTGGACCAGCCAGCCCTCCGGCATCGTGGGCCATCCCCCCAGCGGCCTGGTGAAGCTGGCCGACGGACGCCTTGTCCTCATCTACGGCTACCGCCATCCCCCCTACGGCATCCGGGCGGTGGTCTCGGCCGACGAGGGTCTCACCTGGAATGCGGACCGCATCATCACCCTGCGCAACGACGGGGCCGGCTACGACCTCGGCTATCCCCGCTCGCTCCTGCTGCCCGACGGCACCATCCTGACGGTCTACTACTTCACCCTCGACGACCACGTCACCCACATCGCCGCCACCCGCTGGCGCCTGCCGTAAGGCTACGCGGGCTGGGGGACGGGGGCTTCCAGACGGGGCAGCATGACCACCGCCCCGATGCTCAGTCCACCCGCCAGGGCCCCGGTGAGAAAGGCCCATTCGTAGCCCACCGTCATCCACAGAATGCCGCCGACCAGCGGCATGGACACGGCGGCGAGGTGGTTCATGGCCACCCCCATGCTCAAGGTGCCCGTGCGCTCGGCGGGGACCACGATTTTGTTCACATACGTGTTGAGCGCCATGGCGAAGACAAAGAAGGCGTTGTCGAACACGTACAGCACCCGCAGCACCCGCGCGTCCGGAATCACCGCGTACCCCACGCAGAACAGCACCAGACAACTGTAGTAGAAAAACAGCACGGGGCGCTCGCCCACCCGGTCGATGAGCTTCCCCACCCGCGAGGAGCTGAAGGCCCCGATGGCCTGGACGATAATCTGGAGCGTCAGGATGGTCGCCAGGCTCATCTGGTGCCGCTCCACCAGCAGGAATCCCGCGAAGCAGACGAAAATCTGCTTGCGCCAGCCTTCGAGGAAGCACAGCAGGTAATAGCGCCAGTAGCGCTGGCGGAAGACCAGCCGGGGCCGCTCGGTGTCGATGGAACGGGGAATCCGCAGACAGGCCAGCGCGCCCAGCAACGCCGCTCCGAGCGCGATCAGGTACATGGGCCGCATGGGCACGTTCCCCAAGGAAAGCACGAGACTCATGACCAGTCCCGAGCCGAAACCAATGGCCCCGGCCGCCGTTATCTGGCCGACCCGGTGCCCGGTTTTTCCCGGTTCGGCGAAGGCCATGGCCATCGAGTGGGGCAGAGGCATCCACACATGCAGCCCCTGGCTCCAGACCAGGCTCATGCCCACCACCCACAGGTAGTTGGGAGCCAGGGCATAGCCGCCGAGACCAGCGGCGAACAGGACCAGCATCAGCGCGCCGACGATGGGCTCGCTGATGCCGGCCAGCACCGCCAGCACGATCAGCGCCCAGATGCCGCAGCTTTCCCGCACCGCCTCCAGCATCCCGATCTGGAGGCCGTTCACGCCGATGTCCTCTTTGAGGAAATTGGCGTTCAGCCCCATCTGCACGGCCATCGCGAAGCCCACCGCGCCGACTGCCAGCGACAGGTAGAACAAGCCCCGCCGCCGCTCATCCGGGGTGAAGGAAGCCGTATTCCGCAGGGAAGTTGCAGTCATTGGGGAACGTATCCACGTTGGGGGACGAAAAAAACGGAATGTATCCCATGTCCATTCCCCCGCCAGATGGTCGTCGCGTTTTTCAGGGACACGCCAGGTATCCTTGCCGGTTTCCATGATCCTGCCCCCCGGCAAGTGCCCGTTCCCCAACCGGCCATCGCGCAGGAAATCCCGCCCCCAAAAAGGGGCCAACCAAGAAATGCCCCCCCCGGGCCATAGGCCTTGAAGGGGCGACCGAACCGGTGCCGTCATTCCCCCCGGCTTGATCCTCCGGGGCCTCGCCAACCCGGTGAGCGGACTCAGCGCGGGGCAGTTCGCCCGAGAGCATCGTCGTCGCCATCACCGCCTGCCGGGTCCCGAGGCGGGATATGGCAAGCGGCAAAAGGCAAGTCCCGTGCCATGCGCACCCTCGGACGCGCTTGATTTCTTGAAGAAACCGTTTTTATTTCTTCTTTCCGGTTGCGCCCGGCGAAGAAGACAACTTCGCCGGGCGCAACCGGAAGTGAGTTTGCTTCCCGAGGAAGCAATCCGGTTTTCCTCGCTTCCATCGATGGCCCGAGACATGCACGAAAACGAAAAGGATATCCGTATGAGAACCAAACGCCGCCCCTTCACCCTGATCGAGTTGCTGGTGGTGATCGCGATCATCGCCATTCTGGCCTCGATGCTCCTCCCCGCCCTCCAGCAGGCCCGCGCCAAGGCCCGCGCCATCAAGTGTACCGGCAACATGAAGCAGATCGGGCTCGCCCTCTTCATGTACGCCGACGACAATCGCGAACGGACGCACATCTTCCGCACCAACGAGGACGTGGGCGCTGGCCGGAAGCATTGGCCCGATCTTCTGGTCACCTACGTGGGCAACAGCAAGGAAGTCTTCCTCTGCGATTCCCAGACCTGGACCCCCGAGGTGGCGAACGGCGACAAAGACAACTATGTGCCCACCCACTACGGCTGGAACTGGCGCGGCATCAGCGGGGGAACCTGGAGCACCACCCGAACGCTCGGCCAGTTTACCCGCCCCTCCAACACCATCGCCTACAGCGACGGGCGCGACCGCTACCTCAACGACTGGTATGACAACGGCTACCGCCCCGCGTTGATCCACAACGAAGGCAGCAACCTGACCTTCGTCGACGGCCATGTCGAATGGCGGCGGCAGTCGGCGATCTGGATTTCCGGCCAGTCCGCCACCAACCTCCCCCATTCTATTCCCTGGCAGTACAACCAGTAACCGTCTCGGTTCCACCGCATTTCCCCGCATCCCCGGATGGCCCCGCCTCCGGGGATGCGTTTTTTGCGGCCCCGCAGACAGGCGGACCATGAGGGGCATCGCCCTCCCGCCCCTCCCGCCGGCATCCTCATTCTTGCCTGCGTTTCCAGCGAGCTCCGGTGCCGCCCGTGCGGTGAGGGGAAGGCGCCCCCGTCCATCCCGTCCCCGTTCCACCGGGGACGCCGGGATGGACGGATGCGTTTCGGCTACTCCCCGCGGAGTTCGGCGTAGGCCTGCCAGAGGGCTTTGGCGTAGTCGGCGTCCTCGGCGCCTTCGCCGCCCCAGACATAGACGCGCCGCTCGGTGCCGGAGGCGGTGCCGAGCCCGATCTGGCCCCGCCAGGTGCCGCCGTCCCAGTAGGTGAACGTGCTGGCGGGGGTGAGGGCGAAGCAGGCGCTGCGGTAGGTCGGACCAAAGGCCGCGAACCACTGGGGGCTGCCTTTGAAACCGAAGTCCTCGGCATCTCCCTTGCCATCCATCACCGCCTGGGCACCGGTCTCGTTCACGGCGATGCCGTCCACCGCGTACATGGTCCGGGTGAGCAGGCCGCGATGGGGATCACAGGCGGAGACGATCTCGCAGCGGTCGCCGTAGAAGATGAAGCGGCGGGTCAGTTTGAAGTCGCCCCGCAGGGTCTTGCCCACGCGGAAGACGGCGCGGACGGGGCCGTTCGCTTCGAGGGCGAAGTCGGTCACCTCGCCGGTTTCGTCCGACCAGCCGGTTTCCTTCGAGGATTCGATGATGGAGCCGACCACGACCCGGCTGGTTCCGTCCGCCCGGCGGATGGCGATGTCGGTCAGCGTTCCCAGAATCAGTTTGGCCTCGTAGGTGGCGAACTGGAGGCGGGAGCCGTCCTCGGTGACCGCGAAGCGGGAGGTGGGGGGGAAAACCCGGCTGTCGCCTGTCGGCACTCCCAGCAACTCGGCCGCCGTCTCCCCGGCGGCCAGCCCGGCGGGCAGGACGAAGACGAGAGTCCCCTCGCGACCGGCGGGCTGGGCGGGCTCGAACTGGGCGGGAGTCGCGGCTCCGTTCGCAAAGAGCACCCGCAGATTGGCCGGATCGGCCTCGGGGGCCAGCGCGAGGGGCAGTTCAACCGGCAGGCCGACGGTGTCGCCGGCGGGAATGCGGAAGGCGAGCGGCTGGCGGACCGGGAAGCGCTCGCGGTCCACCGCCACCGCGAAACGGACCGACGCCTCGGCGGGGCCGGTCTGGGTGAAGGCTTCGCCGCCGATTTGGGCCAGCAGACGGCGTTCGCCGTCCATCCGTTCCAGGGGCAGGTTGGCAGTCAGCACAATGGCTTCGCCGGGGGCCAGTTGGGGGAGGGTCTGATCGAGGAGAAGCGGCCCTTGTTCGCCGTCCAGACGAAGGGTGACAGGGAGCTGTACGGCGGGGGCCAGGCCCCGGTTTTCCAGCCGCACGCGCACGGCGACAGGCTGGGCGGCGGCGAGGATGCGGGCGAGGTCCACCGCCTGGCCGTCCACGGTCAGTTCCAGGCCGGCCACCACCACGTCGGGCCGGTTGGCCGGATCGCCGACGAGCAGCGCGAACTGGCCTTCGCCCAGGCGGACGATGCCATTCGCGACCTGCGGTCCCCGGCCCGCGGGCCGGCCCAGATCGTCGAGGCGGAGGATCGCGGCGGGGAGATTGGCCCAGGCGGGCTCGCCGGCGGCC
>LVAZ01000364.1:220-8592 GCA_001603055.1 Victivallales bacterium Lenti_02 | reverse complement strand
GGTCAGCCTGCTGGATGTGGCCCCAACCCTGGCCCGCATCGGCGGGGGCCCCGCCCTGCCCGGTGCCCAGGGCGAATGCCTGCACGATCTGCTCTTCGCGAACGCTCCGCTACCGACCCGCGACATTCTCGCCACCCTGGCCGACATGCGGTGCGGTCCCTCCGCCATGCTCCGCCGCGGACCTTGGAAACTGATTGCCTACCACGGCCATGCCATGCCGCAGTTGTTCAACCTTGCGGAAGACCCCGGCGAGCGCGTCGACCGGGCCGACGACCCCGCCTGTTCCGGGCTCGTCGCCGGGCTGCTGCAAAGCCTCCGGGAATCCTGGGATTCCGCCCGGGTCCAGGCCGTCATCGACCGGGCTCGGGCCGCCCAGCCACTTCTCCGCAATCCGCACCCCGCCCCGGAAGACAACCGGGAACACTGGCGCGTGGACCTGGCTACCGTCTTCCTGGAAGAGGACTGAACCAGCCGCCTACTGCCCGAATTCCTGGATGCGCTTGGGCCGGCGGATCAGGAAGTAGATGAGCGCCCCGACCCAGTGGGTGAAGATGATGATCAGAATCCAGATGATCTTGTCGTTCCCCGTGTCGGGCTCCTTGGTCGCGCAGTCGATGATCATCCAGACCCAGAGAACCGTGCCGCCGATGCCGATCACGGCACCCATGAGGGCGAAGAGGATGCCGAATGGTAGAGCTACACTCATTGTCTTGTCCTTTCATCCGTTGCGACGCCAGGTTCTCCACAGTAGGGCGAGGAAACGCCCAAGCCTTACCCTCGCTTGTGGACCTTGTGATGTCAAACCAGGAAGCGGATACCGGAAAAATGTCTCTTGCCCACTATGGTTAGGGGATTCCCCTTGGAGAACCCGGCATGAACCCGATCAGCATGATGGCTTGGCGTATCGGAAACCTGCTTGACGTGTCCGAGCAGGTGGAATGGATCGCGGCGAACGGCTTCACCGGCATCAGTCTGCACGCGAGCGCCGGAACTCCCGGCCAGTGGCGCGGGTTGGCTCCCGCTGACTGCCTGCCGCCTTGCCGGGAGGACTGGCGTGGACGGCTGGCGCGGTTTGCGGGGCGAGAGATTCACGCGCCTTTCGGCGCTGTCATGCAGGGAAGCGACTGTGCGGTGGCGCTGGTGACCCTGGCGGAAACCATCGCCTTCGCCGCCGGTCTCGGCGTCGGCATCGTCACGGTCCACGCCGAAGTTCCCCGCGAACCCGCCGCCCTGCCGGGGTGGCGCGAAGGAATCCGGCAATTGGCCGGACTGGCTGGTCGGCATGGCTTGGTCGTGGGGCTGGAACTCACCGGCGGCTTCGGCGAAGTTCTCGAACTGGCCGATCCCCATATTGGGGTGACGCTCGACGTGGGGCACATGTACCACCATGACGCCGCGCCCCTGATCCCCTTTGGCGGCGACCTGGGGGCCGTGGTGCGTCTGCTCGGCGAGCGGCTGGTCCATCTCCACCTGCACGACGTGGTTGGCGCCACCGACCATGTGGCTCCCGGTACTGGCTGCGTGGATTGGGCAGGACTCTTCGCCGCCCTGCGCGATATCCGCTACCAAGGCATGTTCTGTCTCGAGCTGAACCCCGACCGCGTGTCCCCCGAGTCCATTCGCGCCAGCCGCGAATGGCTGGCCCGGAACTGGGGGGAGTGAATCCCGCTCCGTTCTTCCGCCGGATATTCTGGAGTTGCGGGTGAGGGATACGGGGTCTATGGCGGTGAGGCTGTGGTGATGTTCCGTTTCCGGAATATGAAGAAGAAAAACGCGGACGAACACAGACATCTGGTCTTGGCGTCCGTGTGGGGCCGGGCCTGCCGAGGCGTTGCCGTCCATGCTGGCCGCGAACGGCGCGCTGGCGCTGCTGAACGTGTGCAATCATCTGGTGGGGCGGCAGCTCGACGCGCAGGCGCCGCCTTCGAGCCGGGGCTAGGCGTTTACCTCCGGGTCGTTTTTGTGGGCCTGGGCGATGGCGGCGGCGAGCTGGTCGAGCTGGGCGTAGGTGTCGGCGGTGGGGAGGCCCTTTTGCAGGACGGTGCCGAGAACGTCCACCTTGAGGTTGGGAATCAGGCCGGCAATCTGCTCGATGGCCTTGCTGCTCCAGCCGTAGGAACCGACGATGGCGGCGTATTTGAGCTTGGGCCGGAGGAGGTTCGCCAGATGGGCGGCGTAGTAGACCGCCGGATGGGGGCCGACGTGGACGGTGGGAGTGCCGACGACGAGGGTGGCGGCGTCCACCAGGGCGATGGCGAGCTTGCCGATGTCGGTGACGGCCAGGTCGAAGGCCGCGACGGCGACGCCGTGGCGGGCCAGGGCGTCGATGAGGTGCTTGACCATGCGCTCGGTGCTGCCGTGCATGCTGACGTAGGGGATGACCACCTCGTTGCGCATCTGCGGAGAGACCCAGTCGCGGTAGGCGTCGATGATGAAGGCGGGGTGGTCGTGGACGGGGCCGTGGCTGGGGCAGACGAGGTCGAAGTCGCAGGCGGATATCTTGTCGAGGTTCTTGCGGACAACGTTGCGGAAGGGCATCATGATTTCGGCGAAGTAGCGTTTGGCGGCCTCGTGGACGCGGGCCTTGTCGGCGATGAAGACCTCGCTGGTGGCCAGGTGGGAGCCGAGGAAGTCGCAGGAGAAGAGGCATTTGGCTTCCGGCACCCAGGTGGTCATGGTTTCGGGCCAGTGGACCCAGGGGGTGTGGAGGAAGTGCAGGGTCTTGTCCCCCAGGGAGATGGTTTCCCCGTCCGCGACGGTGCGGATGCGTTCGGGGGCGATGTGGAGGTGGGTTTCCAGGAGGTCCTTGGCCTTGGTGCTGCACACCAGGATGGCTTCGGGGAAGCGGGCGAGGACGGCCGGAATCGTGCCGGCGTGGTCCTGTTCGGAGTGGTGGGAGACCAGATAGTCGAGGCGGTCGAGGGTGTCCAGCTCGCGCAGGAGTTCCTCCTGCAGGACGGGGTCGGTGGTGTCGAGCAGGGCGGTTGCCTGGGAGCCTTTGACGAGATAGGCGTTGTAGCTGGTGCCGTCGGGCAGGGGGATGAGGGAGTCGAACAGCCGCCGTTCCCAGTGGACCGTGGCGATGAGCTGGATGCCCTGGCGGATTTCCCGTGCGTGCATGGCGGTTTCTCCTGTTGCTGTTGGACTACTCTTTGGCCGCGTCCGCCTCGGCGTGCAGCAGGCCGAGATCGCCGAGAATGGCGATGGCGGCGGGGAGCACGAGCAGGACGAGCAGGGTGGAAGCGGTCAATCCGAATACAATACTCGTTGCGAGGGGAATGAGCACCTGGGCTTGCAGGCTCGATTCGGTGAGCAGGGGGAGGAGCCCGGCGATGGTGGTGAGGGAGGTGAGCAGGACGGCGCGCATGCGCTCCCGGCTGGCGGTGGCGGCGGCGACGGCGACCGTCTGGCCCTCGCGCAGGCGGAAACGGACGAATTCGACCAGCAGGATCGAGTCGTTCACCACCACCCCGGCGAGGGAGGCGAAGCCCATGGCGCTCGGCATGGACATGGGCAGCCCCATCGCCAGATGCCCGACGACGACGCCGATGAACGCGCCGGGGATGGCCAGCATGACGACCAGCGGCTGGAGGTAGCTCCGGAACTGGTAGCTGAGGATGACGAAGACGCCGATCAGGCCGATGGCGAAGCCGCGCAGCAGGGAGGGACGGGCCAGACGGGTTTCCCTGGCCTGCCCCACGAAGGACACGTCGATTTCCGGGAACTCGCGGCGCAGTTCAGGCACGGTCTGCCGGGACAGGTCGCGGAGGATTTCGGCGGCGTTGCCCAGGCCGGTGTGGATGTCCGCCTGGACGGTCACGGTGCGCCGTCCGTCCACGCGGGCGATGCGGGCCCAGCCGCGGGCGGGCTCGACGATGGCGACCTGTTTGAGCGGCACCATCGCGCCGTTCGGGGCGCGGACGTGGAAATCGTCCAGCGCCGCCAGGCTGCTGCGGTCGTTATGGGCGAGGCGCACCTCCACCTCGTAGGCTTCGGAGCCGATCTGGAATTCGGCGGCAGTGAGACCGCCGAAGGCCGCGCGCAACTGTTCGGCGATGGTGCGGGAGGAGATGCCGAGCGCGGTCGCGCCGGGCCGCAGGCGGACGCGCAGTTCCGGTTTTCCGGGGCGCAGGTCGTCGGTGGCGTCGACCACCCCCCGGTAGCCTTCCAGTTGCCGGACCAGCCCCCCCGCCGCCTGCTTGAGCCGGTCGAGGTCGTGGCCTTGCAGGCGGATTTCGAAGGGGCGGCCGGCCGGGCCGAAGGATGGTTCCGCCAAGCCGACATGGATGGTGTCCGGCAGCGGCCCCATTTCGCGGCGCCAGAGGTCGAAGAAGTCCTCGAGCCGTCCAGTGCGCTGCTCCGCCGGGCGGAGGTCGGCGACGACGGTGGCCACATGGGGGCCGGTCTCGCGGGCGTCGGCGTTGGCGTTGTAGCGCACCTGGACATGCTGGACGAAGGGCTGGCCGTCCGGCTGGCGGGGGCTGAGGGCCGCGTTGGTCCTGGCCAGCGCGGCCAGCACCTGCTCCACAGTTTGTTCGGTGCGCGCCAGGGGAGTCCCCTGAGGGAGCAGAATGCGGGCCTCGGCCACATCCCCGTCGATCTCGGGGAAGGGCTGGAATTTGAGGATGCCGCCCGCGAGCATGCCGACGGCGGCGAGGACGGCGGCAAGGGTGAGGCCGCAGACGGCGTAGCGCCAGCGCACGGTCCGGTCCACCAGCCGACCCAGCACGGTCTCGCGCAGCCAGTCGAGCGCGGTGTCGAGCCGACGGCGCAGACCCTTGCGCCCGCCGGACTCGGGAGCGTGCAGCGAGTGGGACAGGTGGTTGGGCAGAATCAGGAAGGCCTCGGCCAGGCTGACCAGCAGGACCATCAGCAGCACCACGGGCAGCACCTTGAGCACCTGCCCGATGGCCCCGGCCAGGAAGGAGATGGGGCCGAAGACCGCCGCCGTGGTGAGGAAGGAGGAAAACACGCCGTTGCGCACCTCGGCCACGCCGTCGATGGTCGCGCGGAGGGGCTTTTTGCCCTGGTTCAGGTGGTTGGCCACGTTTTCCGCGATGACGATGGCGTCGTCCATGAGCAGGCCCAGGGTCACCAGCAGGGCCACGGTGGTGATCATGTTGATGGTGTAGCCGAGCAGGGCCATGAGGAAGAAGGCGCCCAGAAAGGAAACCGGCAGGCCCAGCGCGACCCAGAAGGAAAGCCGGAAATTGAAGAACAGCCACATGGTGAGGAAAACCAGCAGCAGCCCCTGCCAGCCGTTGGTCACCAGCAGGCCCAGCCGGTCGCGCACAATCGAGGTGACGTCCTCGGAGAGGGTCAGGGTCACGCCCGGCGGGGCGGCGGCCTGTTCCCGCGCCACGAAGCGCCGCACCGCGTCGAAAATCCGCAGGGCGTCGTCGGTCCGGGATTTGGTGACCCGGAGAATGGCGGCGCGGCGGCCGTCGAAGAGGACTTTCTCCTCGGCGAAGGCGAAGGTCTCGGTGATTTCCGCCAGGTCGCCCAGGCGGATTTCCGCCCCGGTCCGGCCGGCGACCACGATCAGGTCTTCCAGCTCGCGCACCGAGCGGCGTTCGTCGGCGAAGCGGATCAGCGCCTCCCGCTCGCGGGCTTCGAGGGTGCCTGAGGGGAGGTCGACGCTCTGGCGGCGGATGGCTTCGGCGATGTCGTTCGCGGCCAGCCCGTGGCGTCTCAGTTCGCGGACGGGAACGCCGATGCGGAACTGGCGTTCGGCAAAGCCCTCCACTTCCACCTGGTTGACCCCCGGCACCGCCTTCAGCCGGTCGCGCAGTTGGACCGCGTACCAGCGCAGGTCCGCCGGGGGCAGGTCGCCGGTGACGGCGACCGCCACCACCGGCTCGCGCAGGCGCAAGCGGCGCACGACAGGGCGCTCAGCCTCGGCTGGCAAGTCGTCGATGGCGTCCACTTCGGCGGCGATTTCCTGGAGGAAGACGTTGGCGTCGTGGCCCTGGCGCAGTTCGGCGACGAGGATGGCGAGGCCCTCCCGCGCCTCGGTGCGGACCTCGGCGACATGGTTGACGGCGTCCAGCGCCCGTTCCAGGCGTCCGCAGATGGCGTTTTCGACCTCGTCGGCGGCGGCGCCGGGGTAGACCACGCGGACCTCGACCTCGTCGGGCCGGAATTCGGGGAAGGTTTCCATCCGCATGGTGGGCAGGGCGAAGAGTCCCGCCACCAGGAAGAGCAGCATGAGCAGATTGGCGGCCGTGGGATGGCGGGCGAAGAACTCAATCATCGGCTTCCCCCTTCCCGGTCGCCTCGGCGAGCAGCCGCGCCGCGAGCGCCTCGTCGGCCACGGGTTCGACCAGCATGCCCTCGATGGCGGGGACGATGTCCGACACCACCAGCGTCTCGCCGGGTTCGATGCCCCCGTCCAGCACCGCCATATCCCCCTGCTGCCAGGCGATCCGCACCGGTCGCAGGCGGAGGCGGCTGTCCCCGTCCAGCACCAGCACGTTCCCGTCGGCGCGGACCGCGTGGCGCGGGACGGGAATCCGGCCGGGCAGGGGTTTGCCGGCCAGTTCCACTTGGCAGTGCATGCCCTTGAACAGGGGCGGGCGGAGCCCCGGCTGGGCCTGCTCGTAGGTCTGCGGCACTTCCACGATCACCTCGATGGTCCGGGTGGCCGGATCTGCCTCGTCGCCCAGGCGGGCGAACCGGCCCTCCCAGGCAGTCGCGAAGTTACCGGAACGATGGCGGACCCGGACGGCGATGTCGAGGCCAATGCCCAAATTATCCTTGCGCGCCTGATCGAGGAAAGAGGTGGCGCTGCTGCCGCCGACCACCCGGCGCAGGTCGTCGACGGAGAACTGCGCCCGCACCTCGGCCAGGGCGATGTCGTCCAGCACCGCCAGCACCTGGCCGCGGGAGACGAATTGGCCCTGCTCGAAATGCACGGCCGCAACCCGGCCCTCGAAGGGCGTCGCGATGCGGGTGTGTTCGAGCCGGGTACGCGCCTCGTCGAGCTGGGCCTGTCCCTGGGCGAGGCGGGCTTCGAGCACCCGCAACTGGGCCGGGACCAGTTCCACCGTGCGGGCGGCGGCCTGGGTCTTCAGCTTCTGGGCCAGGGTGTCCCGTTCCGTGCGTTCGAATTCGGCCTCGGGGATGACGCCCTGCTGCCACAGGCTCCGCTGGCGTTCCAGTTCCCGTTCCTTCAGGCGCTGGGCCTGCTGTTCCGTCTCCCAGATGGCCCGGTCCAGCTCCGCGCGCGTCTTCAGTTCGTCGATCTGGGCGGCCAGAGCCTCGGTCTGGGCGGCCAGTTGGGCGACTTGCAGTTTGTATTCGCTAGGGTCGATTTCCGCCACCACCGTGCCGGCGGGGAGCAGCGCGCCGCGCTTGAGGCGGGGATGGATGACCTTCACCTTGCCGGCCACCTCGGCCACGGCTTCCCAGACGCGGGCGGGCATGGCCGTCCCGTAGCCGCTGGCCTGCGGCACCACCGCCGCTGGCGCGACGGTGATGATCCGGGCCGACACCCGCGTTTCCGCCGGAGCGGTGCGGGCCGCGTCCGGGCGGTTCCGCTTCAAGCCCGCCAGCAGGGCAAGGCCGGCGAGAACCGGCAGGGCGAACAGCAGCAGTCGTTTGAGGCGCATGGGAATTCGGTTTCCACTCATCGTCTATGCCTCCGCAGCCTGGTTTCGGATGGCCAGATGGAACAGCGACCAGCAGCGCTCTCCTTCCGTCTGCAAGTCGATCTCCCCGTCGCTGAGATGCCAGAGAATCGCCGCCGGCTGGATGAGTCCCAGAAAAAGCAGGGCGGCACCGCGCGGGGACACGCCCTGCCGCAGAATCCCTTCGGTCTGTCCCTGCTGGACCATGGCCGCCACCTGCTCCAGGTACGCCTCCTGCATCCGGCGCAGGGCGTGGCGCCGCGCGGGACTGCCCCCGCAGACCTCGTCGGAAAAAACCAGCCGGAGAATGCCCGGATTCTCCTGGATCATCCGCAGATGCCGGAGATGGAGCAGCCGCAGCCGCTCCGCCGCGTCCGCCGTCTCCCGGCAGACCGCCTCGGCGTTCGCCACCAGCCGCCGCCCCATGAATGCCAGCACGGCATCGAGCAGTTCATCCTTGTTCCGGAAATGCCGGTAGACCCCCGACGGCACCAGCGCCACCCGGCGGGCCACCTCCGCAATCGTCACCGCCCGGGGACCGTCCTGCGCGAGCAGAGACAAGGCCGCCTGAACCAACTGCTCCTGCCGCACTTCGCTCCGCTGCTTTGCCGCCCGCTCGCGCTTTGCCATGCTGCCGCATCCTTTTGTGAACATATATTCACAATATGGCTGACACCGGTGTTTTTGCAAACGGGGGGAGAAAAAACCCCGCCTCTCCCGGAACGTCGGGAGAGGCGGGGGGGG
>LVAZ01000364.1:0-193 GCA_001603055.1 Victivallales bacterium Lenti_02 | reverse complement strand
GATGCCGAGGGCGAAGTGGTGGGTGGGGCCTTCGGCGACCCAGCGTTTGAGGAAGGTGCGGACGTCGGGCTTGAAACGGCCGTGGGTGTTGGTGTTGCCGGTGGGCGGGATGGGCCAGCGGATGGATTCGCCCTCGGCGATGACGAATTTGAAGGAACCGTCGGCCTTGACCCCGATGCTGAGCATGGTGATG
>LVAZ01000363.1 GCA_001603055.1 Victivallales bacterium Lenti_02 | reverse complement strand
GGGTCGGGAGCGACGGTGACAGCCGAGCCGTCGGCACCCGCCGCCAGCACCCGCCACTGGTAGTGTTTGCCGGCGGGGAGGGGTTCGGGAAGCTGAAATTGGGTACCCGTCACCGGGAAGCGCCGGGTGAGGGCGGGAGCGAAGGACTCGCCGCCGGTCACTTCCAGAATGCCGTCGCCGGGCAGGGGTTCCCAGCGGAAGAGCGGCCGGGCATCGGCCACGTTGGCATCCTGGGCCGGGGCCAGAGCCGCCACCGGGCGGGCGCGGCGCAGGGAGACATCGTCCCACCAGGCGGTCCCCTCGCCGTGGTGGAAGAGGACGAGGTTGAATCGGGTGGTTTCCGGGGGCAGGGCGACGAGCCATTCGCAGTAGGTCCAGTCGCAGGGGCCGGACGGAGCCAGCCGGTAGTCGCTTTTCAGCACGTCGCCGTTCGCGCCCACCGAGGTGATGCGGGCCGAGGTGCGCAGGGAATGGGTGCTGGTGCCCTCGATCTTCACCCAGGCCGAGAGCAGGTAGACGGCCGTCGCGTCGGTCTCGCGCTCGCCGAAGCCCTTGCTCAGACCGGCGCGGCTGCGGGGTGCGCCATCGATGCGGACGGACCGGGTTCCACTATGGAAGACCTCGTTGTCCACGGCCAGTTTGGCCTCGGTGTTGAAGTTTCCTCCGGCCCAGCCATCCGGCAGGTTGTTGCCCGGCGCGACCAGTTCGAAACCGCAGTTGGGCAGCATCTCGCCTGGTGCCTCGTGCTGGGCCATGACGGGGGTCAGCGCGGCGAACAGACAGACAAAAACGGTTTTCATGGAAAACTCCGGCAACTGGATGAAAATGGGTTATCCGGCAACTGGCCGGGCGGCGGCGCAGCGGTCGATGCAGACTTGGCAACTGGCGAGGGGGGAGACGGGGTAGCGGTCCTGCTCGAAAATCAGCCAGGGCACTTCGAGTTCGCGGGCCTGGGCGAAGACTTGGGCGGGCTCGACGAAGCCGTCGCCGAGGTCGCAGATTTGGCAGGCTTTCTCGTCGTAGTCGCGCAGGTGAATCTGGCGGACGCGCGGCCCGAGCTGCCGCCAGAGAGACATGGGCTCCCAGCCGCCCTTGCGCGCCCAGCCGAGATCGAGTTCGAGCCGCACCAGCGCCGGGTCCGTTTCCGCGAGCAGGCGGTCGTAGGAACTATGGCCGGGGGCGGCGTCGAATTCCTGCCAGTGGTTGTGGTAGGTGAAGGACAGGCCATGGCCGGCGGCGATGCGCCCGGCCTGGTTGAGCTGCGGCAGCAGCGTGTCCCATTCCGCCTCGCGGCCGCTGACGCTGGCGGTGACGAAGGGGCAGCCCAGCGCCTGCGCGTAGTCATAGATGGCATGGCCAGGATCGAGCAGTTCCGCCAGGTTTTTCGCGAACAGGCCGCAGCAGGCCAGCCCGAGCGAAGCGAGAAACCCGGCCAGTTCCGCCGGGGCCATGGTGCCGTATTTCCAAGCGAATTCGACTCCCGCGAAGCCGAGCCGGGCCAGTTCGGCCAAGGTGTCCCGGAACTGGGCGTCGTCGGTCAGGTCGCGGACGGTGTAGAGCTGGATGCCGAGACGGGGGGAGGGGGCTTCCATGGCTATGCCTTTCCATTGCACGTTGGATTGTATGCCCGCAAATCGGAAACGCCAAAGCCGGGCGGCGCTTTTCCCCGGCGCGGGCCGTTGTATTCATGGACGGGTTCCGCTATTTTGCCTTTTCCATCCTCCCCTGCAATTTCCGGAGCATGCTGCCATGAACCGAATCGCTGGTTGTTTTCTGTTTCTCGTCGCGGGTGTCCTGCTGGCCCAGCCGGCTCCGGAGGAGCCTGTGGCGGCCTGGAGCTTCGACACGCTCGAGGGGAGCACCGTCGTCGACGAGTCGGGGAACGGGAACAATCTGCAACTGCGTTCCGGGACCCTGGTGAAGGGGGTCCGGGGCCGGGGATTCGCGTTTTCGGCCAACGACGGGGACGCCTTTCTGCCCAATCCGGGCAGCCTGCGCCTGCGCGGGGCGATGACGGCGGAGGTCTGGTTCAAACCGACGGTTGCGCTGCCGGAGGATTTCGCGGCCCTGCTGCGTTCGGACGGGCTTTTCGCCCTGCGTTTTTCCGGCAGCGGCCAGCTCGGGTTCCTGCTCTGGAACGGCGAGCAGGTGGTTTCGCTGCATGGTCCCCGGGTCCAGTGGGAGACGGATGTCTGGCATCATGCGGCGGCGACCTACGACGGCACGGCCATGCGGCTTTATCTGAATGGCAAGGAGGTGCCCGCTTCGCCGGCGACCGTTCCCGGCCTGCGGCTCCAGGCGGGCGGCGCGCTCGGGGTCGGCTCGCTCCATCACCAGTACCGTTTCCGGGGCGTGCTCGACGAGGTGCGGATTTTCGAGCACGCGCTTTCGGCGGAGCAGATCGCGGCCTCCTATCTCGCCGGTCTGCGGGCCCTGCGGCTCGAAGCGGACCGGACGGTGAAGCCCGAGCAGATCGGCGAACCCCGGAAAGCCTTCCGCAAACCACTGAGGAGCATCACCATGATCGAGGATGGGTATCTGTGGATCGACGCGGAGGATTTCGCCGACTATGGCGGCTGGACCTTCGACACCCAGTTTGTCTATCTCATGGGCTCCGGCTATCTGCTGGCGACCGGCGTTGGCACCCCGGTGGCGGACGCCACCACCGAGTTCGAGCTGGCCAAGGCGGGGACCTACCGGGTCTGGGTGCGCTCGCGCAACTGGATTCGGGAGTATGCGCCGGGAACCTTCCAGGTATTGGTCAACGGCACCCCGCTGGCTCCGACCTTCGGTGCGGCCGATTCCGCCGAATGGGTCTGGGAGGACGGGGGGACGGTGGCTCTGCCTGCCGGCAAGATCAAGCTGGCCCTGCATGATCTGACCGGCTACTACGGCCGCTGCGACGCGCTGGTTCTGACCACGGACGAGAACTACCGTCCGCCCGCCGACCGGGAGGGTGTCTGCGCCGAACGGGCGCGGCTGACCGGGCTCTCGCTCGATCCCCGCGACGGGGGCGAGTTCGACGTGATCGTGGTCGGTGGTGGCCCCACCGGCTGCCCCGCCGCCATCGCCGCCGCCCGCATGGGGGCCAAGACCGCCCTGATCCAGAACCGTCCCGTGCTGGGCGGCAACGCCAGCGACGAATGCGGCGTGCCTCTGAACGGCGCGGCCAGCCATCACCGCGACGCCCGCGAAACCGGCATCGCCGAGGAAACCGCCCGCTACCGCGCCCACTATGGCTACCGCCGCTACAGCGCCCCCTTCCAGATGCTCTGCGACGCCGAGCCGAACCTGAGCGTGTTCCTCAACAAGCATGTCTTCGATGTGGAGATGGCCGATGACCAGACCATCCAGGCGGTCAAGGCGGTGGACACCCTGACCGGCGCGATCACCGTCTTTCGCGGCAAATTCTTCATCGACACCACCGGCGACGGCTGGGTGGGCTACTACGCCAAGGCCGAGTATCGCCTGGGGCGGGAAGCGCGGAGCGAGTTCAACGAGAGTTTGGCCCCGGAACAGGCCGACCACCTCACCATGTCCGGCTGCCTGATGGGCGACGCTCTGGGCTTCAAGGCCACGGATGTCGGGCGCGAGGTCCCCTTTTCCCGTCCCCCCTGGGCGCGGGAGATCGAGTTGGTCGACAGCCCCGGCCGCCGGATTCGGCGGGTGGGCGGCGGGGAGTGGTGGCTGGAGCATCCCAACGACATCGACGACCTGTTCCGCGCCGAGGAGGCCCGCGACGAACTCATCAAGATCGCCTTCAGTTTCTTCGACTATGTGAAGAACAAGAGCGCCCTGCGCGAGGAAGCCCGCACCTATGTGCTGAGCCACATTCCCCATATGAACGCCAAGCGCGAGTCGCGGCGGCTGGTGGGCGACTACATCCTCACCCAGAACGACTGCGAGGCGGGGACTCTGTTCCCGGACCGCATTTCCTACGGCGGCTGGCCCATGGACGTGCATCACCCCGAGGGCATCTTCTCCGGCGAGAAGGGGTCTTTCTGGTGCAATACCCATGTGCCGATCCACACCATCCCCTACCGCAGCCTGTACTCGAGGAACATCGGCAACCTGCTTTTCGCCGGGCGCTGCGCGAGCGTGACCCATATCGCTCTGGGCACGGTGCGCGTCGAGAGCACCCTCGCGACCCTCGGCCAGGCGGCCGGCACCGCTGCCGGGCTCTGCGTGAAACGGGGAACCACCCCGCGCGGCATCTACCAGAACCACCTCGGGGAATTGCAGCAGACCCTGCTGAAAAACGACCAGACCATCCCCGGCATCGCCAACGAGGACCCCGCCGACCTCGCCCGCGCGGCCAAGGTCACCGCCTCGAGCACGGCCACCTTCGTCGAGTTCCGCAAGCTCGATGTGAAGACTGGACTCAAGCATGAACTGGCGATGGCGCGCGGCATGGTCTTCCCCTGGGTTCCCGGACGCCTGGAAACCATCCATGTGCTGGCCACCAGCGCCGTGGACGAGGCGCGCACCCTGCGCCTGCATCTGCGTTCCACCGCCGATCCCGCCGATCTCTCGGCCACCGAGGATGTGGTCGTCGCCGAGGCCCCGCTTGGCCCCCGGGCCATCCAGTGGCTGAGCTTCGCAATCGATCGCGACCTTCCCGGTCCCTTCGCCTGGTTCTGGATCGAGAAATGCGAGGGGGTGCATCTCTCCCTGATGGATTCCGCGCCACCCCGGACGGGGCGCTTCTACGGAAACGACGGGAGCTGGAAAATCGTCAATTCGGAGTTCTACGCCTTCCACACCACGCCGGACCTCGCCATCCCCGCCGAGTTCGCCCCCGAACTCGCCGTCAACGGGGTCGCCCGGAAATGGGACGGGAAGACCAACATGTGGTCCAGCGACCCGCGCCAGGAACTGCCCCAGTGGCTCGAACTGGATTTCGGCAAGGAGCAGACTTTCTCGGCGGTGTACCTGACCTTCGACACCAATCTCGCCCCGCGTATCCCCAACGAGGCCTGCCCCCCGGAATCGGTGCGGGACTATAAAATCCAAGTCGAGACGCCGGACGGCGGCTGGCGCACGGTGGCCGAGGCGCAGGGAAATTTCCTGCGCCGCCGCAGTCATCGTTTCCCGGAAGTGACGTCGCGCCGGGTGCGGGTGAACGTGCTCGCCACCAACGGCGTCAAGGAAGCGCGGATTTTCGAGGTGCGGGTCTACCACGAGTAGGAACAGTCCAGACGGACAACCGAGGAGACAGCCGATGCGTTGGTATCCGGTGGTTTTGGCGTGCGCGATGGTGTCGGGAGTGGCGGCGCAGACGGTCGGAGTCCGGCCCTACGAACTGGACTGGGCGGGACGGGTCGAGGACGACCATCCCCCGCTGGTGGATTTCGAGGATTTGACCGGCTGGCAGGTGGAAACCAAGGATGCGGTGGCCACCTTCGCGGTGTCCCGCGAGCAGCAGATTTGGGGCAAGGGGGTGGGCAAGCTGACCTACCGGGCCGACGGCACGGCACCGGAAATCGTCCTGCGTCCTCCGGCCCCTCTGCCGGTTCCCGCCGCCTTCGATGCCGTGAGCTGCTGGATTTACGGCAATAACTTCCTGGCGCGGGACAAAACCACCCCTGCCGTCACCGTCCGCGCCCTGTTCGCCGACGGCGCGGGCGGCGAGTTCGAGGCTCTGCTCGCCCATATGAACTGGATGGAGTGGTTTCTCTGCCATCGCCGCCTGAGCGCCGAGCAGATCGAACAGGTCGCCAAGGGGGGCACCGCCTTCCTAGGGCTGCGCGTCACCGGCGGGCGCAATTCGGAGGACCGGGTGCTCTACTTCGACAATCTGGCGGTCTTCACCGAGACCTTTGCGCCGCTCGCCTTCGCGCCCCGCGCCAAGCGCGGCGTCCAGGTGTTCCCCGACTGCGATCAGGCGCTGAACACGGGCGAGGGGACGCTGCCCTTCCCGAACCGGCCCGAAACCATCGTGCCCCATCCGCCAACCGAGGCCACGCACACTGCCCGCCGCGAGGGGGAGCGGTTTCTTCTCGCCAGCCGACTGGCCGGCGGGGGCGGGTTGACGGTCGAGATTCCGCTGGACACCTGCCAGTGGGACGGGATTCGCCTGCGCTGGGAGGGGCGCGGCGACTGGCTGCGCCCCGCCGTGGGCGGCGGTGTGTTCGTGGTTGGCCCCGACGGCAAGCCGGTCGCTCCGGAATCTGTGACCTTGATCGAGGCCGGCATCGAGGGGGGGAAAGCCACCGCCTCCTGGCGGCTGACCGCGAACGGGCGCGTTGCGGTGGCGCGGACGACCTACTGGCTGCTCGGGCAGAGCCTGGTGGCGGATGTGAGCGTTTCGGCCGGTGTGGTGGCGCAGCTTCGCTTCGGTCGGATCGCGGGCGCGGAAGAGCCCCGGCTGGTCACTTTGCCCTACTACACCTACGGGAAACCGGCGCGTCCCGCGGTGCAGGTCATGGGGCCGCCCGAGCAGCCTCTCTTCTTCGCGGCTCATCTGGACTGGACCCAGTCGAACGCCAGCGAACCCTGGGCGGAGAACGAAATCGAGGGGGCGCTGGTCGCCTGCAACGGCGGCGCTCTCTACACGCCCAAAACCAACGGCGAACGCAATCCCTGCTACGAACGGTTTGTCTTCAGTCTTTCGCCCCGGTTCGAGGACGTGCTGCCCGTGATTCCGAATCCGGTTTCCCCGTGGAAGCACATCACGGGAAAAGGCGTCTGGCGGGCGCACGGCGCAAGCAACCGGGAACGCGACGCGGCCTACTGGCGCAGGGTGAAACGGCACGGCATGACCGAGATCATCGTCACCGACCACGAAACCGGCTGGCGCGACTCCCACGAGAGTTTCACCTTCCGCACCAAGGCCGCGCCCAAAAAGGGCGGCGACCAGGGCCAGTACGACTACGCCCGCATCATGCAGGATGAGCTGGGCTTCACCTACGGTCCCTACAACAACTTCACCGACTTCGCCCCGGTCAACGAGTTCTGGAGCTACGATCTCATCAACCGCACCGCCGCCAATCAGCTTCAGACGGCCTGGGCGCGCTGCTACGCGCCGAAGCCCCTGCGGGCGGTCGAGTACTGCGAGCGGCTGGCCCCCGTCATTCAGGAGAAATTCGGGTTCAGCACCGCCTACTGCGATGTTCATACGGCGGTGACTCCCTGGAGCCGGACGGACTACGACCACCGGGTGCCCGGCGCCGCCACCTTCGCCGCCACCTTCTATTCCTACGGTGAAATCATGCTGCTCCAGAAAAAGGCCTGGAACGGGCCGGTCTATTCCGAGGGCAACAACCATTTCCCCTATTGCGGACTCACCGACGGCAACTATGCCCAGGACCAGCGCTACCGCATCCCCGCCAATCCCTGGCTGGTGGACTTCGACCTGCGCCGCATGCACGATCTCGGCTGCGACTTCGGCATGGGGAATCTGGAGATGTTCTACGGGCGCGGGTTCAGCCTCGGCAGCACCCCGCAGGAGGTGGACGCCTCCGTGGACCGTTTCCTGGCCGCGACGGTGGCCTTCGGCCATCCCGGCTTCCTGGTTTCCGAGGGTGGCTACCGCAACAATCTGCGCAGCTACTATCTGCTCCAGCAGCTTCACGAACGCTATACCCAGGCCTCGGTGGAAAGCATCCGGTATCTGGCGGCGGACGGCATCTGGCAGGATACCTCGCTGGCGGTCGCCTCCGGGGCCTATGTTCGCAACCAGATTGCCGCCCGCTACGCCAACGGGGTGGTCACGGTGGTGAACGGCAACCCGACGGACTACCTCCGCTCCACGGTGTTCGGCCGCGCGGTGGAACTGCCCCCCAACGGCTATATGGGCTGGAGCGAGGATGACGCAATCGAAGTGTTCAGCGGCGAACAGGACGGCCACCGGGCCGATTTGGCCGTCACGCCCAAGTATCTCTACGTGGACGGGCGCGGCACCTTTGTCCGTTTCCCGGAAGCGGCGGGCGACGGCATCGGCATCTGCCGCATCCTGCCCGAGGAACGCTACGAAATCATCCCCTTCGCGGGAAGCGACTGCGGCTTCGCCATCGCCGCCGCCGGAGCGGTCGCCCTGGACGAGGCGGGCAGGGAACTCGGCACCGCCACGCTGCGGCGGGCGCGGGGATTGACCTATGTCGTGCCGGTCGAGGGGGCCTTCAGCTACCTGCTGGCCAAAGCCCCCGCCGCCGGGGGGCAGGATTTGGTCTGCGAGCGGGACCGGGTGATTCCCGGCGAGACGGTGAGCGTGCGCGACGGCGAGGCGAGCTTCCCCTTCCGCGTTCCCGCCGACGCCAAGCCCGGCGAGCGCCTCTGGCAGACCTTCAACGGGAAATGGATCGACTTCACCGTTGTCCCGCTGTGCCGGATCGAGCCGTTCCTGGAGGAAACGGCCCTGCTTCTGGCGGTTCAGGGCAATGTGCAGGTGCCCACTCCGGCCGTCGTGACTGTCCGGAATACCCGCCATGAGTTGACGCTTGATCCCCTCCGTCCTGCGGTTCTGGCAATTGAACTGGGCGTTCCTCCCCACGAGTTGGTGGAGGATGTCCCCATCGAGGTGGTGGCCGGCGAACTGCGCCACCGGGAAACGCGCACTCTGACGGCAGCGGAGCGGTTCCGCGAATTCGGCCCCCTGCCGGAGACCTGGGCCACGGGCATGGGTCTCCGGGGCGAGGGGGAATGCCCCATCGCGGACGGCTTCGGGGCGAGCGTCTACACC
>LVAZ01000362.1 GCA_001603055.1 Victivallales bacterium Lenti_02 | reverse complement strand
GTTGGTGAAGCTGGTCTCGCCCACGAAGCAGCAGTCGCAGTCGAGGGCGTCGAGCACGTCCCGGTCCGGAATGGCGAGCATCTGGCCGGTGTCGAAGATTTTGGGCAGACGGGGCGGCAGGCCGAGGGCCGCCACCAGGCCGGGATAGGCGAAGCAGCTCACTCCGGTCGAGGCCATGGCCCCCAAATCCTTGGGGAGCTGGTCGGTCGGCTGGAAACGCAGGGCGGCGCGGACACGTTCGCGGCGGGTCATGCTGGGAAGCCTCCACGGATTGCGTTCGGGGCAACGAGGGTTCACCGTATCCTCTGACCATTCAGTCCACAACCGGAACCGGAACAAATCGCCCCATGCAGCAGCCGGACATTTTCTTCTACGAGGCCTTCGCCGAGGAACAGGAGGCCCTGCGCCGCTATCTGCCGGAGGGCGTGCGCGCGGGCTTCACCGAAAAAACCGCCCAGGAATACGGCCGTCCCGACCCCGGCGCGCCGGTGGTCAGCCTGCGCACCCAGTCGGTCTTTCCGGTCGAGTGGGCGGGGAGGCTGCGCGGCATTCTCACCCGCAGCACGGGCTACGACCATGTGACGGCCTACCGGGAGCGCAGCGGGGTGGCGGTTCCCGCCGGGTATCTGCCGCTCTACTGCAACCGCGCCGTGGCCGAACAGGCCCTGCTGCTCTGGCTCGCCCTGCTCCGCCGCCTGCCCGTGCAGACCGAGCAGTTCCGCCGCTTCCACCGCGACGGCCTCACCGGCGGGGAGACCCGGGACCGGACCCTGGTGGTGCTTGGGGTGGGGAACATCGGCGGCGAGGTCGTCGCCATCGGCCGCGGCCTCGGCATGCGGGTCATCGGCGTCGATCCCGTGCGCAACCTGGCCGACCTCGAATACCGCGAATTCGCCGAAGCCCTGCCGGAGGCCGACATTCTGGTGTGCAGCATGAATCTCACCGCCGCCAACCGGCATTGGCTCGGTCGGGAGACCCTGGCCGCCGCCCGGCCCGGCCTGATCCTGGTGAACGTGGCCCGCGGCGAACTCCTGCGCAGCGAGGATTTCCCCGCCCTGCTCGACGAGGGGAAGCTGGGGGGGCTGGGCCTCGACGTGTACGACCACGAGGCCGAGCTGGCCGTCTCCCTCCGCACCGGGGCGGCATCCGCCGATCCCGTCGTCCGCGCCATCCTCGAACTGGCCCGCCGCCCCAACGTCGTCTGCACCCCCCACAACGCCTTCAACACCCGCGAGGCGGTGGAGCGCAAATCCGAGCAGAGCATGCGGCAATTCCTGCATTTCTCCCGCACCGGGGAGTTCCTCTGGCCGGTTCCCTGAGGCGCGGCGGAACCCGGCCCGTTGACTTTCGTCCGATACCTGCGACATTAATTCTTCCGATTGATCCCCGAGGCTACCACGCGAGGACCGACTATGGCCTATATCGAGTACATGTACGAGGGGCGGCACCACCGCCTCAATCTGGAACTCGCCATCGTCACCATCGGGCGGTCCGTGGACTGCACGGTCCAGATCGAGAACGATCCGGAGACGAGCCGGATTCACTGCACCATCCTGCAAACTTTGTCGGGCGGGCATCTCCTCCGCGACGAGAACGCCAGCAACGGCACCTACGTGAACGGGGTGCGCGTCGCGGACGAGCCGGTCGAGCTGGCCGAAGGCGACGAAATCCGCGTCGGCCGGGTCCATTTCACCTACCGGCGCGAGCCCGAGGAGATGGGGCGCACCGCCATGCTCTTCTCCGAGGTCGAGGGCCGGATGCGCGAGGGCGCCGGCTTCCACACCATCTTCACCGAAATCGTCAAACCGACCCGGAAGGGCAAATAGGCCGCATATGAAAGGTTCCGCGATGAAGTTCCGCCCGTTTCTGCTTCTTGTTCTGCTCGGCCTGGTTTCGGCGCTCCGTGCCGAGGACACCCTGGTGCTGCACACCGGCACCGTCCACCAGGGCAAGGTGATCGTCCGCGGCAGCACCTACACGGTGACGGCGGGCAAGCGGCTGTTCCAGTTCCAGCGCCACGAGGTGAAGGAACTGAACGGGGAGGCGGTGAAGGCCGGCACGCTGGCGCTGATCCGGACCGACGCGGGGAACCTCAAGGTGGAGCTGTTCGAGGACGAGGCCCCGAACACGGTGGCCAACTTCGTCACTCTGGCGGAGGCGGGGTTCTTCAAGGGCCAGTCCTTCCACCGGATCATCCCGCAGTTCATGGCCCAGGGCGGCTGCCCGAACTCGAAGGAAGGGGCCACGGACGCGCCCGGCACCGGCGGGCCCGGCTACACCATTCCGGACGAAATCCACCCCCAGCTCAACCACACCGGCCGGGGCATCCTCTCGATGGCCAACACCGGCGCGCCGAATTCCGGCGGCAGCCAGTTCTTCCTCTGTTTCCAGGCCACCCCCCATCTGGACGGCAAGCACACCGTCTTCGGCCGGGTGATCGAGGGCGTGGACGTGCTGGACAAGCTCGAGGCCGCGGGCTCGCCCGGCGGCGCCCCCAGCAAGACCATCCGCTTCGATGTGCAAATCCTCGCCAAGCGGGACCATGACTATCCCGTGCGGAAAATCGAGGACACGCGGCCCCGGATGCCCCGCATTCCGCCGGCCGGGAAGTAGTTTCCTTGCCGTCCGCCGGGGAGCCCCTACATTGGCGGGGTGTCCTGCCGCCGCCGGGAGTCCGCCGTGACCCATGCATCCGCCAACGCCCGCCTGCTGGCGGCCCTTGATCCGCTGTTCGGGCTGAACCCGGATCTGCCCCCCGCCAGCATCCAGGAACTCTACGATCTGGCCCGCGCCTGCCCCGCCGAGGGTTTTCCCGAGGTGGCGGTCAAGGTCGGGCTTCTGGTCGAGACCTATCTGGACAGCCCCCACAAACGGGCGGGCGCCATGGTTCTGGAAGAGTATTTCCAGGTGCTCGAACGTTCCGCCCGGCTGCTGGCCGAGCGGGGCGAGCTGGATGGCGAGGCGCCGGCGGGGCAGGAGACGGAATCGGTCGCCCTGGTGCCGCGCGGTCTTTACAGCCCCCTCACCTGGGCGCGGATTCTCCAGCGGGCCGCGCTGCCGCCGGACCTGACCAAGGCCGCCGAATCCTGCCGCCGCCGCCATGAGCTGGTCGCGGGCGTCCTCGAATACGCCTTCCTCGCGCTCCATCTGGTGGACTCGCCCGCCGCCTTCACCTGGGAACTGGACTATCTGAAGCGGCACGCGGGGAAGCTGGACCCCGATCTGCTGCGCGACCTGCTCCGCGCCTGGATCGAGCAGGCCGAGGTGCCCGAGGCGGCCTTCGGCTGGGCCCTGGTCTGGAGCGACGACCAGAAACTGGTGGACCAGTGGTCCCGCGTGCCCCAGCTCGCCGACCGACTGCTCGCCCGCCACGCCCTCGGGGAATGGCAGCGCCGGACCCGTCCCCGCAACAGCCGCGCCGCCCAGCTCAAGGTCCAGATCGCCCGCGGCGACTGGGACGCGGCCCGGGTGCGCGAATGGGTTCAGGCCGCCCTGGCCGAAATCGGCGATGCCGTCCAGGATTTCCTGCGGATCGCCAGCGGGGACGAAACGGTGGACCGGGCCGCGGCCAGCCCCGCCGTCATGCGCGAAATCCGCCGCCTCGAAGCCCTCTTCGAGCCCATGCTCCTCGCCGCCAACCTGCTGCTCGAACTGCCCGACGGCGGCCACCATTTCGCGCTCGCCTTCTTCGGCCTGGTCGGCAAGGGCCGCGAAGCCTGGGACCTCCGCCTGCGCAATCTGGCCGAGGCGGCGGTGCGGCGCATGTTCCTGCGCGGCCTGCGCGAGCGGCGCAAGCCCATCGAGATCATCCACGAACTCACCTTCGGCGACCGCGGCGCCTTCATGCGCATGCTCGGGGAGCTGGATTTCGCCACCGCCAGCTTCGACTCCATCAAGCAGCGCGAGCGGGTGGTCCGCTACCTGGCCGTCTTCTACGCCAGCTATCGCGAAGCCCACCTCCTCGCCGCCGAGGTCGCCCGCCGCTACCGCAACCTGATGCGCCTGCTGCACGAGGACAATCTCGCCCGCGTCCTGCTCCCC
>LVAZ01000361.1 GCA_001603055.1 Victivallales bacterium Lenti_02 | reverse complement strand
GACCAGGTCGGCGGCGCGGTCGGGCAGCAGGGCCAGGGCGACCCGGGCGAGACCGGCGGCATCACCCTCCCCGCCGGCCAGGGCGAGCAGCGGCGGCACGCAGGACTGGTCGCCGAGCCGGCCCAGGGCCGCGATGGCGGCGGCCTGGACGGGACCATCCTGCCCGAGCAGAGGGAGCAGGGACGGCACCGCGCCCCGGTCGCCCCGGTCGGCCAGGGCGGCGACGAGAAGGGTCTGGCTGGCCGGGGGCAGAGCGGGCAGCCCCGCGCAGAGGGCGGCGGTGGCGGCGGGACCGCCGGGGAGGTCGGCCGCGAGCCGCGCGCCCAGATCGCGCAGGGGCGATTCCGGCATGGCGAGCAGGGCGAGGACGACCTCGCCGCCCCGGTCGCCGCGCAGGCGGCAGAGCAGGCTATGGGCGGCCAGCCGGATGCGCAGGGCGTTTTCGGCGCCGGTCCGTTCGGCCAGCAGGGTTTCGGCGGTGGCGGCGTCGCCCGTCCCGATCGCCCGGCCTGCGCAGCCGAGGAGGGCTTCGGCGCGGGCTTCGGCGAATTCGGCGGGGAGGTTGGCGTTGCGGATGCCGGCGACGGCCTCGGCCCCGCCGATGGTGCCCAGGGCGGCCAAAGCGTGGCGGGNNGGCCAGGGCGTTCATGATGGCCCCCCTGGCGGGGTCGGGAAGATCGAGGGCCAGGCCGTCGCGGAGGGCGGCGAGGGATTCGTCGCCCGGAATCGCGGCCAGGGCGATGCAGGCGCGGTCGCCCAGCCGGGGCACGGCCAGAAGCCGGGCGAGGGCGGGCACGGCGGCGGGGGAAGCCACCCGGACGAGAAGCTGGCAGGCGAAGAGTTTGCCGTCCTCGGTGGCCGCCGCGTCGTCGAGCACGGCGAGCAGGCCCGCCTCGAGCTGCCGCCGGGTTTCGGGAGCGTCCGAACGGGCTTGCTCCTCGAGGAAAAGAAGAGGCTCGCGGCTGTCGCCGAAGGTATAGACCCGGAGGGCGCGCCAGCGGTCGGCCTCGGCCCGCTGCTGCTCCTCGGCGGCGCCCACGGCCCGGTCGATGGTGCGCAGCTCCTCGATCCAGACATTGCGGAAGCGGACGGGGTTGCCGTGGTCCTGGAAGAGAATGGGGCCGGGTTCGGGGCCTTCGGCCCGGCCGGCGCCGGTTTTGTTTGGAATCTCGGCATTGTCGTGGATCAGGACGCCGTTGTGGCTGACCGAGATGCGGGCGTTCTCGGTCTTCGTCTTGCCGTCCGCGCTCCAGCGGGGGCTGCGGAAGACGAGGTCGTAGCTCTGCCACTCGCCGGCCGGGCGGCTGGCGTTGTGGTCGGGGGCCTTGAGGCGGTAGAGGGCGCCGCATTCGTCGAAGGCCGGGGGCTGGCCGTGGGAATTGAGAATCTGCACCTCGTAGCGCCGCTGGATGTAGATGCCGCTGTTGCCGTTGTCCTGGGAATGCTTCTCCTTGGCGTTCACGTTGAACTCGGCATGCATCCGGAAGTCGCCGAAGTTGTCGCGGGTGAGGATGCTGCCGCTGCCGGGAACGATTTCGAGGACGCCGTCCGCGACGCGCCACGGGATCGGGGCGTCGGCGAGCGGCAGGGTGCGCAGGTTGGCCACGCTGCCGTCCTGGCCCACCAGGGGGGTGGCGCCGGGCGGGGGCGGGACGCCCATCTTCTCGGCCGGATCGCCGAGCAGGTCGCGGGTGGTGCCGCCTTCGCCCAGGTCCTGGATGCGGAGGTTGCGCCAGCGGATTTGCATGGGCTTGGGATCGCCGGTGGCGTGGACCTGGAGGGCGATGACGCCCCGCCGGGTCATGCCGTCCACCAGATCGGCCACGGGCACCCCGTTCACCCAGGTGCGGATGCGGTCGCCGACGGCCTCGATGCGGAAGTGGTTCCAGCCGTCCGCCTTGAAGGCGGCTTTCGCGGCCTCGGCCGCCGCCTGGTCGGCGATGTGGGTGAGGTTGTGCAGCCAGCCCCGCCGGGCCTCGTCGTAGATGCCCCCGGTCCAGCCGCGCGGCGAGGGATCGATCTCGACCTGGTAGCCGTGGACCCGGCCGTTCTTGACCTGGGGATCATAGATGCTGCGGATCTGCACTCCCGAGTTCATGCCCTGGGGCACCAGGAACTCGAGTTCGAGGATGAAGTTGCCGTATTCCCGGTCGGCGCAGAGGAAACTGTTCGGCGTGCCGGTTTTGGTGGTGCCGACGATGCAGCCTTCCTCGACGGTGTACTCGGCGGCGCCGTTGCTGTGCCCGGCCCGGGTCCAGCCGTCGAGGCTCCTGCCGTCGAAGAGCGGGGTCCATTCGGCGGCCAGCAGGGCGAGGGGCAGGAGCAGGGCGAGGAAGGCGGAACGAGGCATGGGGGACTCCTTGGCTGGACGCCCGGACGCTCCCGCGGCCGGGCGGGGGGAGCGGCTCAGCCGAACCGTCCGCAGCACTTCTTGTACTTCTGGCCGCTGCCGCAGGGGCAGGGGTCGTTGCGGCCGACCTTGGCCTCGTGGCGCCGAATCGTCACGTTCTGGGCCATGCCCCCCTCGCCGGCCTCGCCGTCGAGTCCTCCGAACTGCTCGAACTGGGCGTGCTCGGTCCGCTGCTGCTGGACCGGGAACATGCCCCGGTAGGTGGCGGCGGTATGGACCCGGAAAACGCCGTTGCAGATGTCGTCCTTGACGGTGTCCATCAGCTCGGCGAAGAGGCTGTAGGCTTCCTGCTTGTACTCGACCAGGGGGTCGCGCTGGCCGTAGGAGCGCAACTGGACGCCCTGGCGCAGGTCGTCCATCTCGTAGAGATGCTCCTGATAGAGCCGGTCGATGGTCTGGAGCATGATCAGGCGTTCGAGTTCGCGCAGCACCTCGGCCTGCTCGTGGGCCTCCTTCATGGTCGTGTAGGCCTTCTCGACCTCGGCGACGATGCCCTCGGCGAGCGCCTTGGGCTCGGTCTGCCGGAAGAGCGCGGGGGGGAAGCCGATGGGGAAGGTCCGGGTGAGCCAGCCGGACAGGGCGGAGAAGTCGGGCTTGTCGTTGCGCCCGGCCAGCTCGAAGGCGTTCTCGGCCCGGTCGGCGACGGCGGTGTAGACGAAGTCGAAGATCATCTCGCGCGGGTTCTCGCAGGTGAGGATGTCCCGGCGCAGGCGGTAGATTTCCGAGCGCTGGTTGTTCATCACGTCGTCGTACTGGAGAGTGCGCTTGCGGATGGCGAAATGCTGCTGCTCGACGCGCCGCTGGGCCTGCTCGATGGAGCGGTTCAGCCAGCGGTGGGACAGGTCCTCGCCCTCCTCGAGCCCCACCCACTTCTCCATGAAGTTGGTGATGCGGTCCGAGCCGAACAGGCGCATCAGACTGTCTTCGAGGGAGATGTAGAAGCGGGACGAGCCGGGGTCGCCCTGGCGGGCGCAGCGGCCGCGCAACTGGCGGTCGATGCGGCGGGCGTCGTGGCGGGCGCTGCCGATGACGTGCAGGCCGCAGGGATGCTCGGCGAGCAACTGGCGGAACGTGATGCCCGCGGCCGGCTTCTCGGGCAGGCTGAGAAACTCGATGTCCCGGGCGGAGAGCGGCGTGTCCAGCCCCTTGGCTTTGTCCTCGATGAGCTGGCGGTCGGTGTAGACGACGCCGGGGCCGAGCTTGATGTCGGTGCCGCGGCCGGCCATGTTGGTGGCGATGGTGACCGCGCCGGGCTGCCCGGCCCGGGACACGATCTCCGCCTCGCGCTGGTGCTGCTTGGCGTTCAGCACGTTGTGGGGGATGTTCCGGCGCTGGAGCATGCGGCTGAGGACTTCGGAGGCATCGACCGAGACGGTGCCGACCAGGACCGGCTGGCCCTTGGCGTGGCATCCGGCCACCTCCTCGATGATGGCGTTGTACTTCTCGCGGGTGGTCTTGTAGACCCGGTCGTCGGCGTCCACCCGGCGGCAGGGCCGGTTGGTGGGCACGACCACCACGTCGAGATTGTAGATTTCCTTGAACTCGGAGGCCTCGGTCTCGGCCGTGCCGGTCATGCCCGCCAGCTTTTTGTACATGCGGAAGTAGTTCTGGATGGTGATCGAGGCGAGGGTCTGGGTCTCGCGCTCGATGGTCACCTCCTCCTTGGCCTCGAGGGCCTGGTGCAGGCCCTCGCTGAAGCGGCGGCCCGGCATCGGCCGGCCGGTGAACTCGTCCACGATGATCACCTTGTTGTCCTGCACCACGTACTGCACGTCCTTCTCGAACAGGCAGTAGGCGCGGAGGAGCTGGGAGATGTTGTGGATGGTCTCGTTCTGGACCTCGAACCGGGCCTGGGCCTCCTGGCGGCGTTCGAGCCGCTGGGCGTCGCTCAGGGCCTCGTCGCTGTCGATCTCGGAGAAGGCCGTGGCCAGATCGGGGATCACGAAGGCGTCCGGGTCGTCCGGCCGCAGGAACCGCCGCCCCATCTCGCTCAGGTCGGACTCCCCGCCCCGCTCGTCCATCGAGAAGTAGACGGTCTCCTTGACCTGCTGGAGGAGTCCCCGGTTGTTGTCGCTGTGGATTTCCGCCTCCTTGCGCTCGACCCCGCGACGGATGGCGGGCTCCTCGAGCAGGCGCAGGAGCTGGCGGTGCTTGGGCGTGGTCATCTTGACCTTGACGAGCTTGAGGAAGGCCTCCTCCCGGTCCGCCTCGCCGGCCGCGCCGTCCTCCAGGGTGTCCTTGGCCTCGCCGGCCAGGCGGTTGGAGAGCATGGACTGCTTGCGGAACAGCTCGGCCACGGCGGGCTTGAGCTGGTCGTAGCGGTGGGTCGAGACCGAGGCGGGGCCGGAGATGATCAAAGGCGTCCGCGCCTCGTCGATCAGAATGCTGTCGATCTCGTCGATGATCGCGTAATAATAGTCGCGCTGGACCATTTCCTGGCGGGACATGGCCATGCCCATGTCGCGCAGATAGTCGAAGCCGAACTCGCTGTTGGTGCCGTAGGTGATGTCGCAGGCGTACTGCTCGCGCCGCTCGGCGGGCCGCATCTCGTTCTGGATGCAGCCGACGGTGAGGCCGAGGAAGCGGAAGACCGCGCCCATCCACTGGGAGTCGCGGCGGGCGAGATAGTCGTTCACCGTGACCAACTGGCAGTTTTGGCCGGTCAGGGCGTTGAGGTAGAGCGGCATGGTGGCCACCAGGGTCTTGCCCTCGCCGGTGGCCATTTCCGCGATGGCCCCCCGGTGCAGGGCGATGGCCCCGACGAGCTGCACGTCGAAGGGCACCATCTCCCAGACCAGCTTGTGCTCGGTCACCTCGATCTCGCGCCCGCAGAGCCGCCGGCAGGCGTCCTTGACGGTCGCGAAGGCCTCGGGCAGCAGGTCGTCGAGCGTCTCCCCCGCCTGGAGGCGCGCGCGGAAGGCGGCGGTGTGGGCGGCCAGCTCCTCGTCCGACTTTGGCTCATAGCTTCCGGCCAGCTCGTTGATGCGCTCGACCAAGGGCTTCAACTGCTTCAGCAAACGCGCGTTGCGCGTGCCGAAGATGCGTTTCATTATCCAGCCAATCATGAGAGGTACACGATCTCCGAAAACAGGGGTGGGGACGGCCCCGCCGGGGGGGGGCGTCTTATTTGGAGCCGGGCTTGTCGATGGGCAGGCCCTGGCGGCACATGGGGCATTCCGCGGGGGCGTAGGTGGCCAGGTCGAGGCGGAGCAGGCTGCGCATCGGCACCCCGAAGTCCACCGTCCCGCCGCTGCGGTCCACCATCACCGCCACGCCGACCACTTCGGCGCCGCAGGCGCGGACCAGGTCCACCGTCTGCTGTACCCGGCCGCCCTTGGTGACCACGTCCTCGGCCACCAGCACCCGCTCGCCGGGACGCAGGGAGAACCCGCGCCGGAGCAGGAGATTCGACTGTTCGTCCTTTTCCGCGAAGATGGCGCGCACGCCCAGATGGCGGCCCACCTCCTGGCCGACGACGATGCCGCCGATGGCGGGCGAAATCACCGTCTCGACCCCCTGGCCCCGGAAGGAGTCGGCCAGCGCGCCGCAGAGCCGGGCGGCCGCCGCCGTGTGCTGCAGCACCAGCGCCGCCTGGAAATAGCGGTTGCTGTGCAAGCCGCTGCGCAACAGGAAATGCCCCTCGAGGAGGGCGCCGGTTTCGCCGAGAATCCGCAGGATTTCCGTTTCGGTCATGGTGGGGTCCGCTTTCGTCTGTTGGCCTGCGCCGTCCGCCGCCGGGTTCTTGCATAACGCGGAAATCACGTTACTCTTACCCAGCTTGTTCCGGCATGTCGGCGGGCTCGATATTCGCTTCAGGGCAAGCGGAACCATAAGCCGTGAAGCCGAGTATGTCCAAAGGTGACATGCAATCCCCGTTTTCAGAGGAGCCACAACGATGAGCGCGATGGTGCGAAAAGCCCTGGTTCTGGCCCTGATCCTCGCTGGCAGCGGCGGGTTCGCCACGGAATTGAGCAAGCGCGACGCGGACCGGGCCCGCCAGACCTGGATGTCCGGCTATCTCAAGCTGGAATCCGCCGCCAAGGCGGTCCAGGAGCAGAAGCTCATGTTCGCCCTCGAACTCTACGAGGAGGCCCTGGCCACCTTCCAGGAAGTCCAGGTGACCTACCCCGGCTGGAGCCCCGACGTGGTGGCCTACCGCATCGACTTCGCCACCGCCAAGGTGCGCGAGCTGCGCGTGGCCGTCGAGGTGGACGCCGAGCAGATGTCCCGTCCCGACCTGGTCCGCACCGTCATCCGCCTGCGCAAGCAGCGCGACTCCTTCGAGACCGTCCAGGAAAAATTGCAGGCGGACCTGAAGAGCGCCCAGGAACAGATCGCCGCGCTCCGCGCGCAGACCGCCGAACTGGCCGCCGCCCAGGCGGCCGCCGCCACCCTGCGCCAGACCAGCGACAGCCTCGCCGCCGACAAGTCCGCCCTCGAGGCCCGGCTCGCGGAGCAGACCCGGGCCCTGGCCGAACTCCGCGCCGCCAAGCAGGCCGAACTGGCCGAAGCCCAGACCCGGCACGAGCAGGCCCTGGCCGAACTCCGCGCCGCCAAGGACCAGGAAATGGCCGCCCTCAAGGCTGCGGCCGAGCAGGCCGCCGCCGCCGCCATCGCCGCCAGGGACCAGGAAATGGCCGCCCTCAAGGCCGCGACCGAGCAGGCCGCCGCCGCCGCCGTCGCCAGCCTTCAGGAAAAACTGACGGCCGCCCTGGCCGAGGCCGCCGAGGCCCGCGAACTCCGCGCCGCCCTGGCCGCCAAGACCGCCGAGGCCGAACT
>LVAZ01000360.1 GCA_001603055.1 Victivallales bacterium Lenti_02 | reverse complement strand
CTCCCAGGTGCTGCCGTAGTCGCCGCGCAGGGAGATGAAGGAACTGCCGTGGATGGTGGAGTCCTCGACGGTGAGCACGCCGCGGCCGATGGCGTTGAGCCCCGCCGTTCCCAGCACGGTCCGGCGGATCGTGTATTCGCCGGAAACCCCCTGGTGCGCGTCCATCCGCGACAGCACGCAGTCCTCGAGCACGATGTTCTTGCAGAAGTTCGTCCCGATCACCCCCCAGAGCGTCGGGTCGTTGATGTGGTTCATCCGGCAGTTCTCCATGCGGAAGTTGACCACGTTGTTGGCGGCGTAGTCATAGGTGCCCATGCTCACCGGCATGCCGGCGCTGCCGATGGTCCGGTAGGTCCGGTGGCCGGTGGCGAAGCAGTTCCGGAAGGTGACGTTGGCGCAGTCCGAGGCGGAAAGGAAGCCGCTGTAGGGAGCGCCGACCGAGGTCTCGCCGACCACGTAGTGGGTGAGTCCGTCGATCACGGTGTTCGACCGGCGGACGACGATGTTCCGGCCCCAGTACCGGTAGCCCTGGTCCGACAGCATCCGGTTGGCGAAGGTGGTGAAGACGCCCCCCTTGACCACCAGAGTGTCCGGCTCGATGGGGCGGGCGGTGACCCGGGTGTAGGACTCGAAATCCCAGTCGACGGGACCCTCGACGGCCCCGTCCCGGCGGACGATGAAGCAGTCCCGCAGCAGGGAGCCCAGATTCTGGTTCGAACCCCGGCGGATGAAGACCCGCCGGGCGTCGCTCTCCACCTGCACGTAGCAGTCCTGCTCCGGCCGCGCGGCGACCTGTTGCTGGTCGCGCTTCACTGGTTCCAGGTCCAGCTTCACCGCCGACAGCAGCGAGCCGATCACGAACAGGGTCTGCCGGTGGTTCTCGACCTCCGCCACCACCCCCGAGTCGTCGATCGTGAAGCGGGCCGTGCTCCAGTCCGTGCTGGTCGCCACCGTCGCCGTCAGGGCCTTCACGCCCAGGTGGTAGATACCGGTGGGTTTGGCGCGCACCGGCAGGTTGTGCTGATTCGCGAATTCATGGGCCTTGCAGATGGCGCCCATATCGTCCGCCACCCCGTCGCCGACCGCTCCGAAATCCTCGTAGGCGACGACCCCGCGGGAGAGAATCTGCCGCATGTTCTCGTCCAGCAGGCCCGCCGCCTCCTCGTCCGACAGCTCGAAGACCTGGAAGTCGTCGAAGTCGGCCTGGACCTTGCTGTTGCTGTAGGAATGGACCCAGACGGAGAGCGCGGCGGCGGCGGCCGGGGCCGTGCCGAGCAGCTTGAACTCGCCCCATTCCCGCTGCTCGGCGGGCAGCGAGGAGATGATCTGATTGGGGCGCTGGTCGTTCAAGGTCCGGCCGGTCGCGTCGTGGAAATGCAGATAGACGCCGATGCCGGAGCCGGACAGATTCCGCCCCCAGAAACGCAGCTCGTAGGTTTTCCGGCCCACCACCGGAATCTGCGCCGACCGGCAACTGCTGCCGGCCTTGTCGCTCTCGTCCACCACCCGCAAGCCCAGCTCTCCCTGCCGGGCCGCCGCCGGGAGGATGGCGGTCATTCCCCCGTCATCCTCGGCAATCGTCCAGCCCCCCGGTTCCTCGAAGCCCCCCGACGGGAAGGCGAGTTCGGTTGACGCCTGCACCGCTCCCACCAGCACGAACAGCACAACACACACGGCAGTCCAACGTTTCATCATCGGGACAGACTCCTTGCTTAGTGGAAGACGGCCACTGCGGCCCTGTTGCTCAACTTCGGTTGCGGGAATTCGCCAGATACTCGTCCATCCTGGCCCAGACGGCGCCGGCGTCGGGCCAGATGGCGTCCTTGGGCAGCGCGGTCAGTTCCTTTTCGAGGCCGCGGCGGAGGGGCATGAAGTCCTCCTGCTTGAGGCCGGTCACGCGCAGGACCTTGGAGTTGTCGACGATCCGCTCGAAAAGCCGGTCGTAGGCAAGCTGGTAGCGGGCCGAATTGGCCCCGCCCATGATCTGCAAATAGTCCTCGGTCTCGGCGGCCACATAGTCCAGGCCGATGATTTCCTTGTAGTACTCCGCCACTTCGCCCCAGGGACGGTGCTCGGCGGTGGCCAGGGTGAAGCGTTCGCCCAGGGCGGCGGCATTGAACAGGAGGCGGGACATGAGCTTGGCCACGTCGCCGGCCCAGCTCATGGTGGCCTGCACGGGGAGCGCCGCCTTCGGAATGACGACGGGCAGCCCCTTCATGGCCCGGGCCACGACCACCGGCGCTTCCAGGGTCACGAGCTGGAACCGGCGCTTGGAGTAGGTGATGGCGGGCCGGACCATCGTCCAGTTGGTGTACTTCGAGTTGGCCAGGATGTCCTCCGCCCGCGCCTTGCACAGCGAATAGTCGTCGGTCGCCAGGAATTCCTGGTCGGTCGACGCATCCACCAGCCGGGGGCTGTTCTCGGTGATCGGGATGTCGTGGCCGGCGTACACGCGGTAGGAGGAAAGGAGGATGTACTGGCCGGTGTTGCCGAGCAGGATGTCGCACCGCTCCCGGAACTGCTCGGTGGAGTAGATCATGAAGTCGACGATGGCGTCGAAGCGCTCCTTCAGCAGCTCCCGCTGGTAGTCGATGTTCTTCGCGTCCGCCTTGACATAGGTGACGCGCGGGTTGTCGGACACGACGTTGTCCAGGGACACGACCCGGACATCGTAGCCCAGGGCCGCAAGTTCCGGCACCAGATATACGCCCATCGCCCCCGTACCGCCAAGCACCAGCACTTTTTTGCCGCTCATCGGATCATCCCTGTCGTTGCTCAACACTCATTTTCTTCCGAAGGGGAACCGCCCCCGGCGGGGGGCGTCGCGTTTCTCGACGGCAGGGAAGATAGACGTGGCGAGGCTCGATGCAAGGATTGGGGCTCGGTTCCGGTGGCTGCGTCCGGCCCGGCGTTTGCGGGGAGGGGATTGGCGGGAGGGGGTTGGCGGGTTACGTTTGCCGGTGAGCGGGGGAGGCAACATGCAGTTTCAGGATTCATCATGGCCAAACCAGCAGATTCCGCCGCGCGGAAAACCAGCTATGCTCTCGGACTCGATTTCGGCACCACGCTCAAGCGGTTGCCGGTCGAGCTTGACCTTGCCGCCTTCGTCGAGGGCCTGACCGATCTGGTCGAGGGGAAGCCGCCGAAGATGGAGCGCGAGGAGTGGGAGGCGCTGATGACGGCGTTCCACGAGAAGGTGCGGCGGCAGGCGCGGGAAAGCCGCGAGGGACTGGCCTCCCGCAATGTGGCGGAGGGCCGGAAATACCGCGAGGACCATGCGGCGAAGGCGGGAGTGGCGGTTACCGAATCCGGCCTCCAGTACGAAGTGCTCGAAGTGGGGGCGGGCGAGTCCCCGCAGGCGACGGACACCGTGACGGTCCACTACACGGGCCGGCTGATCGACGGCACCGAGTTCGACAGTTCGCACCGGCGGGGGGAGCCCGCCACCTTCCCGCTGGACCGGGTCATCAAGGGCTGGACCGAGGGCTTGCAGCTCATGCAGGCGGGGTCGACCTACCGTTTCGTCATCCCGCCGGATTTGGCCTACGGGCCGAACGGGTCGCCGCCGGCCATTGGTCCCGAGGCGACCTTGGTGTTCGACGTGGAGCTGCTTGCCGTCAACTAGACTTCCAGGAGGCTGCCGCATGGCTGCGGGAACCCGTCTTTCCTTTACCTACGAATGCCGCGACGAGCAGGGCGTCCGCTTGGAGTCGCTCGACAGTCCGGCCGAGATCACCATCGGTGCCGGGCAGGTTCTGCCCGCAGTGGAGAAGGCGCTGGCGAAGATGAAGCCGGGCGAGGTCCGCTCGCTGGTGCTGAAGCCGGAGCAGGCTTTCGGGCCGCACCGGGAGGATCTGGTGGGCTTTTTCCCGTTTTCCGATCTGCCTGCCGATCCGCCGCCCGTGCTGGGCGACATCCTCGAAATCCAGGCGGAGGGGGAGGACGAGCCCATGCCCGCCACCGTGGTCGCGGTCGAGGAGGACGGCTGTCTGCTTGACGGCAACCATCCGCTGGCGGGCCGCGAGCTGCACTACACCCTGCGTCTGCTGAAGGTGCTGGAGTAGGCCGTCCCGCCGGATTCGTGGACGGTTCGCGGGGCTATTCGCCTTTTTCCTTGGCGACCCGGGCCTTGGCCTGGGCGATCAGGTCGGCGAGACTGGCCAGTTTGGGGGGCTTTGGCGGGGGTGCCGCCAAGGCCGCGAACTGGTCAGCCGTCAGATTCTCCTTGAGGAAGCCGCAGATGTCGAAGGTCTGCCACCAGCAGTCGAGGATGCGGGGACAGAGGCGGTTCCCTTCCTGGGTTCGGCAGTAGTGGAAGGGAACCTCCTCGCCGAGCATGGGGCAGCGGCGCTGCCGGTGGTCGTGGTCGTGGCTGGGCATGTCAGGGTTTCGGGTAGCCGGCCAGGGCGGCGAGGGCGCGGTCGATGTCTTCCTGCGGGTATTCGTAGTCGGAGAGTTCGCCCGCCATGTAGGCGGCATAGCCCTTGAGGTCCATGAGACCGTGTCCGGACCAGTTGAGAAGGATGGTTTTCTCCTTGCCTTCCTCCTTGGCGCGGAGGGCCTCCTCGGCGGCGGCGGCGATGGCGTGGCTGGTTTCGGGGGCGGGGATGAAGCCCTCGGTGCGCGCCCAGAGCAGGGCGTTCTCGTAGCACTTGAGCTGGTGGTAGGCGCGGGGCTCGATGAGGTTGTCCAGCACCAGTTGGCTGACCAGGGGGGACATGCCGTGGTAGCGCAGACCGCCCGCGTGGAGGGGCGGGGGCACGAAGTCGTGGCCCAGGGAGTGCATGGGGAGGAGCGGGGTGGTCTTGGCGGTGTCGCCGAAGTCGTAGAGGAAGGGGGCGCGGGTGAGGGTGGGGCAGGCGGCGGGTTCGGCGGCGATCACATGCACGCTTTTGCCGTGGATTTTGTCGCAGATGAAGGGGAAGGCGAGGCCGGCGAAGTTGGAGCCGCCGCCCGCGCAGCCGATCACCACGTCCGGATAGTCGTTCACCAGGGCCATCTGCTTCTGGGCTTCGAGACCGATGATGGTCTGGTGCAGCATGACGTGGTTGAGGACGCTGCCGAGGGCGTATTTGGTGTTGGGGGTGGTGACGGCGTCCTCGATGGCCTCGCTGATGGCGATGCCGAGGCTGCCGGGGGTGTCGGGATGCTCGGCCAGGATGGCGCGTCCGGCGGCGGTGGCGAGCGAGGGGCTGGCCACGCAGTCCGCCCCCCAGGTCTGCATCATCATTTTGCGGAAGGGTTTCTGGTCGAAGCTGATGCGCACCATGTAGACCTTGAGTTCCAAACCGAAGAGCTGGCAGGCGAAGGCGAGGGCGCTGCCCCACTGGCCGGCTCCGGTCTCGGTGGCGAGGCGCTTGGTGCCGAAGATTTTGTTGTAGTAGGCCTGGGCCACCGCCGTGTTCGGCTTGTGGCTGCCGGCCGGGGAGACACCCTCGTTCTTGTAGTAGATTTTGGCGGGGGTGCCGAGGGCCTTCTCGAAATTCCGCGCCCGGACC
>LVAZ01000359.1 GCA_001603055.1 Victivallales bacterium Lenti_02 | reverse complement strand
TCTTGCTTTTATTCGCGTTGCTTGGCGTCCATTCGCGGCTCTCTTCCCCCCCTCTGGAGCGTCTATTCGGTGGCGGGGCGGGGGGGGCGGTAGGCGCGGAAACCGGCCAGTTCGAGGGCCGCGCCGGGGAGCGGGGCCAGGCGCGCCGTGTGGGGACCGTTGGCGATGCCCTGGATCAGGGTCACGGAACGCTCGCGGGCGGGATTCTCCGCGGCGGGGAATTGCAGGGTCTCGGCGAACTGCGGCACCACCTGCCAGGTCACCTTGAAGGTCTCGGGCATGGGCTTCTTCGTGTAGGTGAGCGACCAGGGCACGCGGGACCAGTTGCCGCCGCCCGGAATCACCACCCGGCCCGAGTTCGAGACGAAGGTGTCCGTCTCGTTCCCCTCGCCGTCGGGACCGGTCACCGAGCCGGTGACGCGGTAGCGGAACTGCTTGGCGTCGGGGCTGCATTCGAGGAATTCGGCGGTCCAGGTCTCCGCCACCTGCGGGGTCTGGTGGCCGATGATGCTGACGGCGGGGAACCAGGTGTGGGGGGCGCTGCTGGGCTTGGTCAGCACAAAGGCGCCGTCGAGTTCGGCGGGGGGCTTGCCGTCCACGGTCAGCGTGGCCAGTTCGCCGGTGCCGGTGCCGGGGGCGGCGACCGCGTCGAGCCGGTTGCCGACGAAACTCACTTCGAGACTGCCGTCGGGGAGGCGGCGGACGGCGGGGGAGGCGGCGGGGAGGTCCGCGACGAGGTTGCGGCTTTCCTCGGTCAGCAGGTCCGGATTGTGCACGAAGAAGGGCTTGATCATGTCGGCGAGAATTTGCATGCCCTCGTCGTTGAGGTGGATGGTGTCGCGCAGCAGGGCCTTGGGCTCGATGGCCCGCTCGGCGAGCAGGGCCTGCCATTGGGGCATGATGTCCACCAGCCCGCAGTTGTACTTGACGGCGATCTCCCGGATGCGCTCGCACTCGGGCAGGTCGCTTTCCCGGCCGATCCAGTGATGGGTCCAGACCAGGATTTCCGCCGCCGTGCGCTCGCGGGTGCGGCGGATGATGTCCTCCCACCTGTCCATCTGGCCGCCGCCGTAGACATGGAAGACGAGGAGGTCGGGGGAGAAGGGGTAGAGGTCGAATTCGGCGGTGTTGATGAGGGCCGGGGCGGTGAAGCCGCCGATGGCCTTGTTCTGGATGTCGAGGTCCGCGTCCGGATACCGCGCCCGCAAGTCGTCGGCCACGAACTTCCACCAGCCCTGGGCGGTGATCGACTGGCCGTAGAAGAGAATGCGCACCCGCTGCCGCTTCCCGGGGGTGGAGTTCGCCAGCAGGGACATGGTCCGCTGGATGTGGGCACCCGGCACCTGCACCGCCGCCAGATCCTGACCCTTCGCGCACATGGTCATGGCCGCTCCCAGAACCGCGATTCGACCGATCGTTCGCAACATGTACCCGCTCCTTGGTTCGGACTGACCGAACCCTACACGGCGGAACGTCGTCCCGCCAGCGGAACGGCGGAATGATCGGCGAATCGCGGAGTGGAACATGGCCTACTGCTGCGGTTGCGGCGCCGGCTGGCTGCTCTCCGCGTTGCTCTTGTCCACCTGATGGCCGATCACGGCCCCGGTGGCGGCACCGGCGGCGGCGCCGATGGCGGCGCCTTCCCACTTGTGCCCGGACTGGTGGCCGATGACGCCGCCGAGCACACCGCCCGCGGCGGCGCCGACCCCGGCGCCGACCATGGCACCTTTGTGGTCCGACTGGCAGCCAACGAGCAGAACGGAAACGGACAGTATGGCGAATAGCTTCTTCATGGCCGGATTTCCTTGCTGAATGGGGGGGAAACAAGGGCAAAGATACCTTTTCCCGCATGGACCGCCAGCCGTCTGCGAAGTTCCCGTGGAAACGCCGGTTGCGCGGGTCTTGCCAACGGCTAAGGTAGAGGTTTGCGCGTGTCCGTCGCCCTCCCTTTCCCGAGGAGAAACCGACCATGCTGAGCATCGACTTCCCCATCCACGGCGCGATTCTGAACCACCGGCTGGGCCGGGCGGTCCCCGGCGGGCTGGCCGTCGAGGTGCGCGGCCGCGCCCCGCTCGGCGGCAAGGTCGCCGTCAACGGCGTCGCCGCCCGCCGGGCCGGAACCGAATTCCGCGCGGAAATCGTCCTCGCCGACGCCGAGACCGACCTCCGGGCCGAATACCAGGGCACCGAGGGCCAGGCCGCCCAGACCGTCCGCGTCCTCTGGGACCGCCATTCGGAAAAGCGCTACCGCTTCTCCATCGACGACAACAGCTTCTTCCTGCGCGAGATCGCCAGGGAGCGCCCGAAGTCCCTCTTCGACCAGTTCTACCTCGCCATCCTGCGCGACCTGCACCGCGCCTACGGGGCCAAGTTCACCGTCAACGTCTTCTTCGCCACGCCGGGCAACGACTTCACCCTGGCCGAGTTCCCGACCGACTACCGGGGCGAGTGGGCGGACAACGGGGACTGGCTGCGCCTGGCCTTCCACGCCTACGCCGAATTCCCCAACCGGCCCTACCAGAACGAGTCGCCCGGCAAGCTGGCGGCGGATTTCGACCTGGTCGCGGGCGAGATTCTCCGCCTCGCCGGCCCGGATGCCTACGCGCCGCCCACCGTCATCCACTGGGGCATGTGCCAGGCCGAGGCCCTGCCCGTCCTGCGCGACCGGGGAGTCAAAGTCCTCAGCGGCTTCTTCAGCCGCCACGGCGACAACTACGACGTCTGCTACCATCTCGACCGCCGCCGCTGCGAACATGCCTCCCGCCACGACGCCATCATGGACTGGGACAGCGGCATCGTCTTCAGCAAGGTGGACATCGTCTGCAACAGCACCCCCATCGACCAGATCGTGCCCAAGCTCGAACCCCTGACCCGCCAGCCCGAAACCGCCGAGGTCATGGACCTCTTCACCCACGAACAGTATTTCTTCCCCTTCTACCGCAACTTCATCCCCGACCACGCCCAGCGCCTCGACACCGCCATCCGCTTCGTCACCGAACAGGGGTACCAGCCCGTCTTTTTCCATGAGGGATTCATGGGCGGACGCGAGCCGAACGCCAGCAACTAGGAGACCGATCATGATTTTCGCCAACACCGAGAAGGCCCCCGCCGCCGTGGGGCCCTACGCCCAGGCCACCGAAGCCGCCGGCCTGGTGTTCTGCTCCGGCCAGATCGCCCTCGATCCCGTCACCGGCACCATGACGGGCGGCACCGCCGCCGAGCAGACCCGCCAGGTGCTGAAGAACCTCTTCGCCGTCCTCGCCTCCGTCGGGCTCGGGCCGGACAGCGTGGCCAAGACCACGGTCTTTCTCCACGACATGGCGGATTTCGCGGCCATGAACGAGGTCTACGCCAAGGCCTTCAACGGGCACCAGCCCGCCCGCGCCACCGTCCAGGTCGCGGCCCTGCCCAAGGGCGCCCTCGTCGAGATCGACTGCATCGCCGTGCGCGAGTAGCGCCGCCGCAAGATTGTCCTATTTTGCTTTCCTCGTGCCGGGCATGGCGGATGGTATCCGCTGAGGACGGAAAACCCCTTTCCGTCGCCAACAAGAGGAATACACGCTATGGCATGGCGCAATCTGTACGCGGTCGGCATGGTGGCGGCGGCGATGGCAATGCAAGCCGAAGAGTTCATGCTGTACGACTTCACGGCGGGCACCCACGGCTGGCGGGGCAACCCCCGCATTGTCCGCCTCGAGTCCACCGCCGAGGGGCTGGCCTTCGCGTGCAGCGGCGAGGAGGACCCCTGGATCGAGGGGCCGCCCGTCGCCGCCGACCTCGCGGCCGCGCCGGTCCGCCTGACCCTGCGCCTGCGCACCAACGGCGACGGTGGCGGGGAACTCTTCTACGGCCCCCGTTTCGAGGCGGGAAAAAGCGTCGGCATCCCCCTTTTCACCGACGGCCAATGGCACGACTACTCGGTGATTATTCCCCCCCAGCCGGCGGGCACCCGGCTCCGCTTCGATCCGGGTGGCCGGGGCGGCGACGACATCGTCGTGCGGCACATCCGCGCCCAAGTCCTCGCCAGCATGGCCGCGCCGCCCGCCGACCCGCCCGCAAACCGGCCCCTCGCCGGGCCGGAACTGGTCTCGGGCGACCTCCGCCTCCGCCATGCGGCCGACCGCTGGGGCGAGTTCGCCCTGACCGTCGCCGGCCAGGATTTCGCCCGCAGCCACGGGCGCGACCAACTGGGCTACGTGCGGGACAAAACGGGCGTCTTCCTCCCGCTTGCCGAGAGTCCCTGCGAGGTAAAGACCGAGGACGGCGCCCTGGTCGCCCGTCTCGCCGTCGCCGACGCCGAGGGCGTCCAGTGGCGGCTCGAACGGCGTTTCGCGGCGGCGGGCGACGGGGTCATCGAGGTGACCACCACCCTCGCTGCGGACCGCGACCGCGAGGTCTTCCACCTGCCCTGGCTGACCCTCTTCCCCGGCTTCGCCAGCTTCGGCGAGCGCAAGACCCAGGCCATCCTCCCCGGCGTCGAATACCTCGACGACGAACCCAGCAGCAGCGAGGCCGACGTGCGCGGCCCCTTGGCCGAGCGGCGATTGGTGGACGACCTCAAGCTCTGCTTCCCCTTCATGGCCCTGGTCCACGAGGGGCGCTATCTGGGCGTGGCCTGGAACCGCAGCGACCATCCGGCCCCCCTCTTCGATTCCCCCGACCGCGTTTTCGGCTCCGGCGCCCACGTCTTCGGGCTCTGGTATCCCGGCGTGGGCGAACGCCGTCTGGAAAACAGCCTCGCCCCCCTCGGTGCCCTGCCCCTCGCCGCCAACCGGCCCCTCGAATTCCGCTACACCCTGCTGGCCGGGCGCGGCGATTCGGCGGTGGCCCCCGTCCAGGCCTACGTCGCCCGGCGCGGCCTGCCGCCCACTCCGGTCTTCGCCAATGGCTACGGGGATGCGGTGAAGCTGCTCGCCCGCGGCTGGCTGGATTCGGCCGCCCGCCACGACGGGCTCTGGCGCCATGCCGTCTGGGGCAAGAGCTTCCCCCCCCAGCCCGCCGCCGACGCCGCCTTCTTCCAGCGCTGGCTCGCCACCCAGACAACCGACGCCGAACTCGCCGCCCGCCTGCGCGACAGCGCCCGGGAAGGATTGGACAAGGCGGCCGGCAACCTGAACAGCGGCGTCTCCCATGTCCGCTTCTCCATGCTGCCCTATCTGCTCGAAGGCGGCGTCGAAACGCGCATCGCCCAGGCGGCGGACGGCGCCCGCCGGGCCTTCGGTCGCTTCGACGCCGAGGGCATTCTCCCCTACCAGCAGCGCGAGGGCAAGCCCAACTACGCCGAGACCCATTTCGCCAACCACGCCAACGGCCTTGCCGCTCCGACCGTGAACCAGATTCTCGAAGCCTGCCTCTTCACCGGCGATCCCGAGCTGCGGGCGCAGGCCCTGGCCCTGGTGGACCGGCAGACCGCGCTCTACGCCAACAGCGTGCCCCGCGGGGCCCAGACCTGGGAATGCCCCCTGCACACCCCCGACATCCTCGCCAGCGGCCGCCTGGTCGCCATGTACACCATGGCCTACCAGCTCTCCGGCGAGGAGCGCCATCTCGAACAGGCCCGCTACTGGGCCTGGACCGGCCTGCCCTTCGTCTATCTCGATCCCCCGGTCGAGCAGCCGGTCGGCGCCTACGCCACCATCGCCGTCCTCGGGGCGACCAACTGGCGCGCCCCCTTCTGGATCGGCCTGCCCGTCCAGTGGTGCGGTCTGGTCTACGGGGCCGCCCTCGCCGACCTGGCCGAACTCGATCCCGCAAACGCCGCCCTCTGGCGGCAGGTGGCCGACGGCATCGTCGTCTCCGGACTCCAGCAGACCTGGGGCCCCGAAGACGCCGAGCGGCAGGGCCTGCTGCCCGACTACTTCCACCTCCGCGCCCAGCGCAGCGAGGGCCCCGCCATCAATCCCGGCACCGTCGGCGCCCATCTTCCCGACGCCTACCGCAAAGGCCGCATCTACCACTGCCGGTCCTTCCGGAACCTCTTGGTCCACGCCCCCGGCGAACTGACGGTGCTGGACGATAACCGCCTGCAACTCGACGCCTGGCCAGAGACCCCCTACCGCGTGCTCCTCGTCGGTCTCGACCAAGCCCCCGAGGCCACCTGGAACGGCCAGCCGGTCCCCGTCGAGCACCACCCCGACCACCGCGCCGCCACCATCCTGCTCGCAGGCCGGGGAATCCTCGCCCCGCGCTGATCCGGGAACTGGACATGTCCGGGCCGGATCGTACATTACGGCACACCGGGCCAGCTTAGCTCAGTTGGTAGAGCACTTGACTTGTAATCAGGCGGTCGTCGGTTCGAATCCGACAGCTGGCTCCAATCCCTCCCCTCCCTGCCATCTTGATCGGTATCGGCATCGGGAAGAATGGGGCAAGGTGTCCGCGAATGAACGCGAATGGACGCCAATAGATGCGGAAAAAGAAAACCGCGCGGTGCCGGGGGCTTCCCGGCGCCGCGCGCATTTCATTTCTTCCCATTCGCGTTCATTGGCGTTCATTCACGGCTCCTTGCGGAGCCTGTCTTGTCCTGCCCTGTCTTTCTTCGTGCCCTTCGTGGCTTCGTGGTGAGAAAAGAGGGCGGGGACACCACGAAGGCGCGAAGGCGTCAAGGAAGACAGGGGTGTCCGCGAATGAACGCGAAAGGACGCCAATCGATGCGGAAAAAGAAGACCGCGCGGTGCCGGGGGCTTCCCGGCGCCGCGCGCATTTCATTTCTTCCCATTCGCGTTCATTGGCGTTCATTCGCGGCTCCCTGCGGGGCCTGTCTTGTCCTGCCCTGTTTTTCTTCGTGCCCTTCGTGGCTTCGTGGTGAATCCTCCCCCTTCCTACTTCTGCATTCCACACTCCTTCACCGTATAGGCGTAGCGGGGCTCGGCGTTCACCACCAGGGGGAGTTTCGGGAAGCGCTCGCGGAAACGGCGGCGCAGATGCGCGACCGCGTCGAGCCGCTCCTGCTCGTCCCGGTCGGGCGAAAGGACCACATCGAAGACCGCCTTCGAGTGGTCGGCCTGCCCCATCATGCGCAGATCGTGGAAAGACTCGATGCCGGGCTCGTCCCGGACCATTTCGGCCACCGCCTCGGCCACCGGCGCGTACAGCGGATGCTCCCGGTTCAGGGGGTCCATGTGGACCGTGCAGTGGCCTCCCAGCCGCTCGGCCACCGCCGCCTCGGCCGTCTCCGCCAGCTCGTGCATCGCCAGACCGGAGAGACTGGCGGGAACCTCGAGATGGAGCGAGACGAACCGTTCGTCGCCGTAGCTGTGCACCACGATGTCGTGGACGCCGAGAATCTCGGGCGAAACCCGGGCGAGGGTCGCCACCTCGGCCAGCAGCGCCTCGCTCGGGGCCGCCCCCAGCAGCGGCGTCGTCGCCTCCCGCGCCAGCGCCCAGCCCGACCACAGCACGAAGCAACCCACCGCAATCCCCGCCGCCCCGTCCGCCGCCGCCACTCCCATCTGGGCGGCCACCAGAGCGAAGAGCACCAGCACTGTCGAGTAGGCGTCGCTGCGATGGTGCATGCCGTCGGCCCGCAGCGCCTGCGAGTCGATCATGTCGCCCAGATGATAGGCGAACCGGGCCAGCAGCTCCTTCGCCAGCACGGTCGCGGCCACCACCGCCACCGCCCACGGCGGAATCGCCAGACCCGCCGGCGAGACCAGCCGCCGCGCCCCGTGCAGCAGCAGCTCGAAGCCGCTCACGAACAGCATCACCGCCACCACCAGGGCCGCCACCGCCTCCAGCCGGGCATGCCCGTAGGGATGCCGCCGGTCGCTCGGACGGCTCGCCGCCCGCATCCCCACGATGACCACCAGCGACGTGGCCGAATCCGACAGGGTGTGGATCGAGTCCGCCACCAGCGCCACGCTCCCGAACACCACCCCCAGCGCCAGCTTCACGACGAACAGCACCAGATTCACCACGATGCTCACGCCACCCTCCAACTGGCCGTAGCGCGCGCGCACCTTCAAATCCTCGCCGCGCTCCCAGTCGGGAATCAGACGGCGCACCAGAAAACGGGAAAATGCCTTCATGCGGGAATCCTTGCCGGTACCACCATGTTCCCGGTACTATAGCGCCTTCATCTCACCACGAAGGCGCGAAGACACGAAGGAAGACGGGGTAGCCGCCAATGGACGCGAATGGACGCGAATGGGAAGCAAAGAAATGCGCGCCGCGCCGGGAGCTTCCCGGCGCGGCGCGTTCTTCTCTCCCCGCATCTATTGGCGTTCATTGGCGTTCATTCGCGGATGCCTCTCCCCCTCCCACCTCGCGGCCAGACAAGGCTTTTAGTGGTTGGGGTCGAATAGGTTCGCCGTGCCGGTGTAGGTGTTGCGGATGTCGTTGCCGGCCACATGCGGGTCGTTGATCGGATAGCGCTCCTTGTTGTCGTCCGTGTACATGAAGAAGGCCAGTCCGAGCTGTTTGAGATTCGCCGCGCAGTTCACCGTCCGCGCCTTCTCCCGCGCCTTCGCCAGGGCGGGCAGCAGCATCGACGCCAGAATGGCGATGATGGCGATCACGACGAGCAGCTCGATCAGCGTGAAACGGCGCGGGCGGCGACTGGTTCTCATGGCCTAATCCTTTGCAGATAAACCGAATTCATCCCGATGACTACCATCAAAACAGCAGAACTCACTTGGGTAAGCACGAGGTCCGCGCAAGTTGAACGCCTTGTCCTGGCGGCACCGCGGGGCTACCAGGTTGGCGGTGCGTCCAGGAGGGATATCCTGACTTCGGGCTGGCCTTCGGCTCGGGCGTTGCTGATGCGTTCGCTCATCTCGGCGAGGAAGGCGCGGAAGGCCGTTGCCTGCTTTGGCTGGAAGCGTCCCTTGATCCAGAGCCTGACGTGCAGGACTCCGTCGGCGGCATGGACGAAGCCGTCGGCGCGGGTGAGGTTCCTGAGCATGGCGTGGTCGTTGCGGTAGTTGCCGTATATGGGTCGGAAGACGGCGGCGAGGGCGGCGAACATGTTGGCGGCGACGATGCGGAGGGCGTCGAGCATCTCCTTGCAGCGGGTGTCGATGAGGCGGTAGTGCCCGTCGATCAGGAGCCTCAGCCTGGAGTCGGTGCGCACGGCTTCGGAAAGCTCGCGGTCGATGCGGTCGCGCTCCTCCTTCGCCCGCCCGACGGCGGCTTCGATCCCCGCCAGCCTGTCGCGGAGCGTCGCGGCAGTCTTCCCAGCGGCGGCGAGCCTGCGCCTGTGGTCGGCGGCGCGGTCCAGGACATGGTCGGTCCGGGTGAGCGCGGCCCCGGCGCGCAGCGGCCGGGCTTCGCGCAGCCCGCCTGCCCCGGCTTCGAGTTCCGCGAGCAGCGCGGCCCTGCCGCCCTCCAGTCCGCGGAGTTCGGCCTCGGCGCGGTCCAGGCGGTCGCGGCAGTTCTCGCGGAGCAGCAGTTGCCTGGCCAGATTGTTCCCGGCTTCGGTCCGGCGCGCCTTCAGCTCCCGGTACTCGGGGCTGTCCACGGGCATGTCGCGGAGCTGTCCGGCCGCCTCGGCGACGGCCTTCGACGCATAGCTGGTCAGCTCGCCGAGGCCGAAGTGGCGGTCGAGCAGCCTGAAGTCGTTCTCCTGGATCCAGCGGTTGAAGATCAGCCAGACGATCCGCTCGACGGACTCGCCGGGATCGGTGCAGAGGACCGCGACGTGGATGGTGCGTCCCTTGGGGTTGGTG
>LVAZ01000358.1 GCA_001603055.1 Victivallales bacterium Lenti_02 | reverse complement strand
CGCCCGGCGGCTGGCGGCGGCCCTGAGACGGCACGGCGTGGAGACCGTTCTGCGGGGGTTGTGGCCGGCGACCACCGTCGAGCCGGGGGAGGGGATTCTCGGGCTTGCCTTCCCGGTCGCCTGCCAGTCCACCTACCCCTTTGTCTGGGACTTCGTCGCGCGCCTGCCGCCGGGGCAGGGCCGGGGCGTGTTCGCGCTGGACACCCTGCACGCCTTTTCGGGCGGTTTGCTGGGGCCTTTGCGGCGGCTCCTCGCGGCCAAGGGCTACCGACCTCTGGGCGCGGCCGAGATTCCCATGCCCTCGAATCTCCGCCTGCGCGTTCCGGCACCGGGCCGGGACGAGGCGGTTCGCGAAAAGGCCATGGCGGCGATCGATGCTCTGGCCGGCGATCTGGCGGCGGAGCGGGCGGTCTGGCCGGAGGGCGGCAGGGGCGAAGCCATGCTCCATCGGCTGTCGCGCGCGCGGACGACCTGGGGATTCCTGCGCTGGGCCATGAATCTCCGTCTCGACAGCGGAACGTGCAGTGGCTGCGGCATCTGCGAGCGTCTCTGCCCGGTCGGCGCGATCCGGCTCGACCGCGAGCCCGCTCTGGACCGCCGGTCCTGCCAGCTCTGCATGCGCTGCCATTCCTTCTGCCCGGTCGGCGCGATCCGCTCCCGGATTCCCTGGAGCCCGTACCAGGCCGTCGCCGCCGCCGCTCTGCTGGAGTCCGATTCCTAGGGCAGGCTGGCGGTGGGCTGCCAGTAGCTGCCGGCGTAGGGCATGTTGAGACCGGGCTTGACCCTGGCGTTCGGCAGGAAATCCACGTGCCCGTCGACGAAGAGCATGTTCAGGCCGTCCCGGTGGCGCGGGTCCGGCTCGAAGCGCAGATCGGTGCCGTAGCCCCAGGGCCAGCTCCGGTCCACGTTCTCGGCGTGCTCGCAGAACATGCAGGTGCGGGTGGGGTAGGGGATTTCGACCAGGGTGCGGCCGTTGGTGTTGGCGAGCCAGTTGCTGAGACCGTAGCCGTGCCCGGAACGGGTCTGGCTGGGGCAGGTGAAGATGGCCGTGTCGCTGAAGTAGCTGCTGGCGTCGTTGTACCAGCTCCGCGCGGGCGGGCTGGTATAGACCCGGGGGAAGCGCTCGCCGTAGTCGTTGAGGTACATCAGCATGCTCAGGCCGATCTGCTTCATGTTCGAGGCGCAGGAAATCGTCCGCGCCTTCTCCCGCGCCTGGCTCAGGGCGGGCAGCAGCATCGAGGCCAGAATCGCGATGATCGCGATCACCACCAGCAATTCGATGAGGGTGAAGGGGCGGTTCTTGGACATGGAATGCCTCCCGGATAAGCGTTTGGTGCAATGCGGGTTCCCGCCAGGCGGCGGGGCTGGACTGCCATACTTTCCCCCCGCTATGGCAAAGCGCAATGCGGGGGGGGATTTTCCGCATCCGGCAGAGTCCGGCGCCGTGCCGGAAAAGAAAAGGCGGCCCCGCCGCGGAATCGCGGCGGGGCCGCCCGGGAGAAGACGGGGCGGGACTAGTGTCTCCCCTCCACGCACCAGGCGCAGTCGGTGGTCGTGCAGGGGATGTTGTTGGGCCGCAGCGAGTCCACATGGCCGTCGGCGAAGCAGTAGTTGGCCATGCCGTTGTGGCGTTCGGCGCCGGCCTGCTGGCCGGCGGTCAGCCGGTTGAAGCCGGTCGCGTTGCTGGCCACGGAGATCTGGAAGCCGCCGCTGTGGGAGTCGCCCGCGACGATCAACTGCGAGGGTTTGACGAACGACACGGTCGAGGCCTGGCCGGGGTAGGTCGGGGCGCCCGCGTCGTAGTGGACGGTCACGTCGCCGTAGCCGCCCAGCACCGTGCATTCCAGGGTGTTCTTCACGCCGGCGTTCGGCCCCGAATAGGAGTAGGTGGAGCTGGGACAGTCGAAGACCTTCTCGGACTTGATGTAGTCGAAGAGGAGCGCGCGCCAGGTGAAGCAGGCACCCCAGGGGCCGCCCGCCGTGTCCGGGGGCCAGCGTTCCTTGTTGTCCGAGGTGTACATGAAGTAGGCCAGCCCCATCTGCTTGAGATTGCCCGAGCAGTTCACCTGGCGGGCCTTCTCGCGGGCCTGCTGCAGGGCGGGCAGGAGCATCGAGGCGAGAATCGCGATGATCGCGATCACCACCAGCAGCTCGATCAGGGTGAAGCGGCGGGGGGAACCGGGGCGGGACACGGCGGGATGGGGCGGCATGGATGCTTCCTGTGCTTGCGTTGAAGGAGGCGGGAGGCGACGGAAGGCCAAATGATCCGAAATTTCCATATTCTACTAGAAGACAAGCGGGTTGTCCAACCGTCTCGCGAGAAGTGAAGACCGGCCGGCGGAGGCTCCGTCGGCCGGTTTTCCAGAGGGCGGGATGGCGGAAGCCTACAGGCTGGTGTGGCCCCACATGTCTTTGTCGTTGCCCACCAGTTGGTCGTAGCCGACGGCTTCGACGTGGCCATCGGCGAACAGCACGTTGTTGCGGCGGCTGTGGCGGGTCGAGAGGCAGTAGGGATAGGTCTGCGGCGCCCAGGTGGAGGTGGGGCCGCAGGTGGGGCAGAAGGTGAAGGTGTAGCCCACCATCTCGGTGGTGTTGACCGACTCGGCGTAGGAGACAATCTCGCTGGGCCGCTTGACCTGGGACTGGAAGCGCTCGCCGCTGCCGCCGTTGCAGTCCCGGTGCAGGTGGCGGATGTTGCTGCCGTAGCCGCCGGTCGTCGGGCTGGTGGAGCGTTGGGCCGAGGGGCACATCCACACGTTGATGTCGTTCAGGTAGTTGTTGTCGAAGAGCAGACCGCTGGCGTTGCGGTAGACGCCGGGGGAGGGCTGCACCGAGCCGGGCACGTACATGCCCTTGTAGTCGTCGGCGTACATCACCACGGCCAGGCCGATCTGCTTCATGTTCGAGACGCAACTGATCGACCGCGCCTTCTCCCGCGCCTGGGCCAGGGCGGGCAGCAGCATCGAGGCCAGAATCGCGATGATCGCGATCACCACCAGCAGCTCGATCAGGGTGAAGCGGCGGGACGAGGGACGCGGGACCGGGAGGAGACGAGAGTTCATGCGCGATTCCTTTATTCCAAGGCACCCACCCCGCTCGCCCGTCTCTAATCTTTCCGAAATGCAAATAAAAATATGAGCGCTTGTGTTCCTGAATTCAATACGCATTTCGAAATATTACGATGAAAAAAGATGTCGGCGGAGGACTGTGCCGGGCCGCGCGCAAAGCGGCCGCGCGTTGGGCGCGGCCGTGGAGCCTGGTTTGCGGCGGGCGGGGACTACAGGCTGCTGTGGCCCCACATGTCGCCGTCGTTGTCCATGATCTGGGTGTAGCCGACGGCTTCGACATGGGCGTCGATGAAGAGGACGCCGGGACGGCGGTTGTGCCGGGTGGCGATGCACCAGGGGAAGACGTTGGGCGCCCAGGTGGAGACGGCGTCCTTCGGGCAGAAGGAGTAGGTGTAGCCCTCGAAGTCGTTGGCGTTGCTGGTTTCGCAGTAGGAGATCAGCTTGCTGGGCCGCTTGACCTGGGGTTGGCGGATTTCCTGGTTCGCGCTCCAGTTGCAGTCGCGGTGGACATGGCGGAGGTTCGCGCCGTAGCCGCCGGCGTGGACATTGGTGGTGTCCTTGCAGGAGGGGCAGATCCAGACCTTGATGTCGTTCAGGTACTTGTTGTTGTAGAGCAGGGCGTTGGCCCCGGTGGTGGCCCCGGTGTCGGGATTGCGCACGGAGCCGGGCACGTAGATGCCGTTGTGGTCGTCGGCGTACATCGCGACCGCCAGGCCGAGCTGCTTCATGTTCGAGACGCAGGAAATGGCCCGCGCCTTCTCCCGCGCCTGGCTCAGGGCGGGCAGCAGCATCGAGGCCAGAATCGCGATGATCGCGATCACCACCAGCAGTTCGATCAGAGTGAAGGGGGAGCGGCGGAGGGAGCGGGGGGAGCGCATGGCATGGTTCCTTGGCAGTTCCGGGCGACCAGGGACAAGAGGAGGGAAACACAGTCGCTATATATTGCCGCCGGGGTCGGTGCGCAAGGTGCCGGGAGGCGGGAAAACGGATGAAATTCCGGTGGAAAAACGACGGAGCGCGCCGCATGGACGGCGCGCTCCGGGAAGGGGTTGCGGAACCGGCGGTTCTAGCGCTGGGCGTTCCAGGGATTGTCGGCGGTCTCGGAGTAGGTGGAGGTGGCGCCGACGAACTCGACGTGGCCATCGCAGTAGAGCGCGTTGATCCGGTCGTTGGACTTGTGGCGGGCGTGGTCGACCTGGCCGCGGACTTCGGCCACGGACCAGCCGCCCGCCAGGGTCTCGGGGGTGGAACCGGTGCCGTCGGCCACATAGATGACGCCGGAGGTCTGGCGGATCTGGGAGAGGGAGAGGCCGGCCGGCCCCTTGGCCAGGGCCGAGTTCCAGGCGTTGATGCCGTAGCAGTATTCCTGGTTGGCGGCGGCGGCGTCGCTGGTGACGCTGCGCCACATCCGCTCGGGATTGCTGGCCGGGACGATGGTCGGAGTGTCGTCGTCCACCGGGCAATGGAAGACGCCGAGGGCGTTGCCGCAGTAGTCGCGGAGGTGGTCGGCCCAGTACTTGCCGCCGCTGTTGCCGCTGATGGTGTGGATGTCCCGGTTGTCCTGCAGATACATGAAGGAGGCGGTGCCCATCTGCTTGAGATTGCTCTGGCAGGTGGCATTGTGGGCCTTGTTGCGGGCCTGCTGGAGGGCGGGCAGCAGCATCGAGGCCAGAATCGCGATGATCGCGATCACCACCAGCAGCTCGATCAGGGTGAAGCAACGGGGACGGAACGAACGCACATGCATGGGCTGGAACCTTCTTTGATTCTAGTAAAAATAAAACACAAAGGGCTCGAAATTTAGACATTGTTTCCCTTTCGTCAAATAGTTTTCGGCGGGATATAGTACGGTTTGCTCGATTCGACCTGCTTTTTTCATGCCGGCTGCCGGCGCACTGGAGACGATCCCTTGGCACTGAACGACCATCCTCTGCTCATTCTGGACGGGGCCTGCGGCACGAACTTGCAGGACCTGCACCTGCCGGCCAGCGCCTGGCTGGGGGCGGAAGGCTGCACCGAGATTCTGAATCTCGCCGCGCCGGACGCGATCCGGGGGCTGCACGCGGCCTTCGTCGAGGCCGGGGCGATGATTCTCGAGACCAATAGTTTCGGGGCCAACCGGATCGTGCTGTCCGAATACGGTCTGGAGGGGCGGGTGGCGGAGCTGAACCGGCTGTCGGTGGAGCATGCCCGCGCCGCCATCGGCGGGCGTGCCGAGCGTTTCGTGGCCGGTTCGGTGGGACCGACAACCAAACTGCCCTCGCTGGGGCACATATCGCGGGACGAGATGGCGGCGGCCTACGCCGAGCAGTTCCGCGCCCTGGGCGAGGCGGGGGTGGATTTGTTCATCATCGAGACCTGCCAGGACCTGCTCCAGGCCAAGACGGCCCTGGTGACCTGCTACGAGGTGCAGGAGCGGCTCGGGGTCGAGATTCCGGTGATGGTTTCGGTGACTATCGAGCGGACCGGCACGATGCTGGTGGGCACCGACATCGCGGCGGTGGCGGCGACCTTCGAGCCCTATCCGCTGTTCGCCCTGGGGCTGAACTGCGCCACCGGGCCGGAGGATATGCATTCCCATATCCGCTATCTCTCGCGGAACTTCCCGGGCCGGATTTCCTGCGTGCCGAACCAGGGCTTGCCCGAGGTGGTGCAGGGAAAGACGGTCTATCCGCTCAGTCCCGAGGTATATGCCGAACGGATGGCGGCCTTCGTGCAGAACGAGGGGGTGAGCGTGGTGGGCGGCTGCTGCGGCACCACGCCCCGGCATATCGCCGTTCTGGCGGAGCGTCTGCGCGGCGTGGCCCCCGGCCCCCGCCAGCTCGAAGTCCGGCCCCGCCTCGCCAGCCTCTACCAGACGGTCGAGCAGGATCAGGAGATCAAGCCCCTGCTCGTGGGCGAGCGCTGCAACGCCAACGGCTCGAAGAAATTCCGCGATCTGCTGCTGGCCGACGACTGGGACGCCTGCCTGCGCGTGGCCCTCGAACAGGAGCAGGCGGGCGCCCATGTGATCGACCTCTGCACCGCCTACGTGAGCCGCGACGAGAAGCGGGACCTCTGCGAACTTCTGCCCCGCTTCGCGAAGACGCTCAAGACGCCGCTGATGATCGACAGCACCACCCCCGACTGCATCGAGGCCTGCCTGAAGCTGTATCCGGGCCGCTGCATCGTCAACTCGATCAACCTCGAGGACGGGGGCGCGAATCTGCGCCGGATCGTGCCGCTGGTGCGCAAGTACGGGGCCGCCGTGGTGGCGCTGACCATCAACCGCAACGGCATGGCCATGACCGTCGAGGACAAGCTGGCCACCGCCCGCGACATCCACCGGCTGGCGGTCGAGGAGGGCGGCCTCCGGCCCCAGGACCTGTTCTTCGACGCCCTGACCTTCACCATCGGCTCCGGCGACGAGACCCTGCGGGACGCGGCGGCGCGGACCCTGACCGCCATCGGCCGGATCAAGGCCGAGCTGCCCGGAGTCTTCACGGCGCTTGGTTTGAGCAACGTCTCCTTCGGCCTGCCGCCGGCGGCGCGGCGCATGCTCAACAGCGTGTTCCTGCACGAGGCTGTCGAGGCGGGCATGGACGCGGCCATCGTGGACGCCGGGCGCATCCTGCCCCTGGCCAGGGTGCCCGAGGAGACCCGCGAACTCTGCCTCGATCTGGTCTACGACCGGGTCCGGGAAGCGGAGAAGACCCCGCTCATGGCCCTCATCGCCCATTTCCAGCAGACGGTGGAGACGGATGGCGACAAGGGCAAGGAACGCGCCTTCGAGCTGCCCGAGGCGACCCTGTTCCGCAAGGTGGTCGAGGGCGACAAGGAGGAACTCGGGGACGTGCTCTCGATGCTGCTCCTGCGGCGGAGCGCCCTGGCCATCATCAACGAGGTGCTGGTGCCCGCCATGCGCCAGGTGGGCGAGCTGTTCGGGCGGGGCGAGATTCTCCTCCCCTTCGTCCTCATGTCCGCCGAGGTCATGAAAGCGGCGGTGTCCCGGCTCGAACCCTTCATGCCCAAGCAGGAGGAGGGCGGCCGGACCAAGGTGCTGCTGGCCACCGTCCAAGGCGATGTCCATGACATCGGCAAGAATCTGGTCGAGATCATCCTGGCCAACAACGGCTACCAGGTGGTGAACCTCGGCATCAAGGTGCCGGCCGAAACCATCATCGAGCAGGCCCGCGCCCACCGGGTGGACCTGATCGGCCTCAGCGGCCTGCTGGTGAAGTCCGCCCTGGTCATGCGCGACAACATGACGATCTTCCAGGAGGCCGGGCTCGACATTCCGGTGCTGCTCGGCGGCGCGGCCCTGACCAAGCGCTTCGTGGCCGAGGAATGCGCCCCGCTCTACCGGGCGCCGGTGGTCTACTGCGCCGACGCCTTCGCCGGGCTGAGCGCCGTCCGTGCCTGCGAGGCCGGCACCCTGACCACCACCGTCTGGGAGGGCGAGGCCGGCCCCAAGGCCAAGCCGGGCCGCAAGGAGGCGAAGGTGCGGCGCGACAACCCCGTGCCCGCCGCCCCCTTCCTCGGCGCACGCCATGTGCTCGACATCGATCCCCGCGAACTGCTGCCCTACATGAACGTCCAGGCCCTGTTCCGGGGCCGCTGGGGCTACCGGCGCGGCAAGATGTCCGCCGCGGAATACGACGAACTCATCGCCACCCGGGTTCAGCCGCTCTACGACGGGCTGGTGAGGCGGTCGGTCGAGGAACGGCTGGTGACGCCGCGCGTGGCCTACGGCTACTTCCCCTGTTTCTCGCGGGAGGACAGCGTCTTCGTCGAGCAGGACGGTCGCCTGCTCGAATTCGCCTTCCCCCGCCAGGCCGACGAGCCCCACCTCTGCATCGCCGACTACTTCAAGAGCGAGGCCGAGGGCGGCGACGTGGTCGGTTTCTTCGTGGTCACCATCGGCGAGCGCTTCTCCGAGGAGACCAGCAAGCTATTCGAGGCCAACGCCTACCACGACTACATGGCGACCCACGGCTTCGGGGTCGAGATCACCGATGCCCTCGCCGAATACTGGCACGAGGTCATGCGCCGCGAACTGGGCATCGCCGGGCAGGTCCCCGCCGAACAGCTCGGCTACGTGGTCCAGGACTACCAGGGCTCGCGCTACGGTTTCGGCTACCCCGCCTGCCCGGACCTGGGCGCGCACCGGCTGATTTTCGACTTGCTCGATCCCGCCGCCATCGGGGTCTCCCTCACCGAGAACATGCAGATGGTGCCCGAGCAGACCACCTCGGCCATGATCGCCCACCATCCCCAGGCCAAGTATTTCGCCGTCTAGCCACCACGGAGGGCTGCTGCCATGCGCTATATTTGCGCCAACTGCGGGTATGTCTACGATCCCGAGGACGGGGACCCAATGAACGACATTCCCCCCGGCACCCCCTTCGAGGACCTCCCCGACGAGTGGGTCTGCCCCATGTGCTACGCGAACCAGGATCAATTCGATCCGCTCGACTGAACCGAGGAATCCATGAGAGAATCCATTCTCGACCGACTGCAACGCGCCCCGCTCGTCTTCGACGGGGCGATGGGCACCATGCTCTACACCCGCGGGGTCTTCGTCAACACCTGCTTCGACGAGGTCTGCCTGAGCCGCCCGAACCTGGTGAGCGAGGTCCACGACGCCTATGTGGCCGCCGGGGCCGACGTGATCGAGTCCAACAGCTTCGGGGCGAACCGGATCAAGCTGGCGCGCTACGGGCTGGCCGACCGCGTGCGCGAGATCAATCTGGCCGCCGCCCGGCTGGCCCGGACCGCGGCTGGGGACGAGGTGTACGTGGCCGGCGCCATGGGGCCCTGTCTCAATCCCGGCACCAACTGGCGGCCCGAGCTGGCTGCCGAACTGGCCGAGGTCTTCGCCGAACAGGCGGGCATTCTGGCCGAGGGCGGCGTGGACCTGCTCTATCTCGAAACCTTCACCCTGCCCGAGGAGGCCCGCGTGGCCGCGACCGCCGCCGCCGCGACCGGCCTTCCAGTCTTCGTCTCCTTCGCCTTCGGGCGCAACGGCGAGACCGCCCTCGGCACCAAGCTCGAAAGCGTGCTCCCCGAGCTGGACGGCAATCCGGCCGTGGCCGGCGTCGGCATCAACTGCGGGGTCGGCCCCGCCGACGCCTACGATCTGGTCGAGCGGGCGCTCGCCCTGACCCACAAGCCGCTGGTGGTGATGCCCAACGCGGGCATTCCCAAGGATGTGGACGGACGGCTGATCTACATGAGCAGCCCCGAGTATTTCACCGAATACACCAAGCGCTTCATCGAGCAGGGCGCGCGCGGCGTGGGCGGCTGCTGCGGCACCACGCCCGAGCATATCCGCATGGCCGCCAAGACCGTCAAGGCCCTCAGCGGCGTCAAGCGCCATGTGACCATCGCCGCCGCCAAGGCCGGCGACCGGCCCGACGTGAAGATGGTGCCCCCCCGCCAGAAATGCCGCTTCGCCAACCTCCTCCTCAGCGGCAAAAAGGTCACCTCCGTCGAGCTGACCCCGCCCCGCTCGACCGATCTCACCGCCTTTCTCGACAAGGCCCGCCAGTGCCACTACGCCGGCGTGGACGCGATCAACATCCCCGACGGTCCCCGCGCCAGCGCCCGGGTGTCGCCCATGATCGCCGCCATCACCCTCAGCCGCGAGGTCGGCATCGAGCCCATTCTCCACTACTGCTGCCGCGACCGCAACCTGATCGGCATGCAGTCAGACCTGCTCGGCGGCTACGCGGCCGGCCTGCGCAACGTGCTCGCCATCACCGGCGACCCGCCCAAACTCGGCGACTACCCCGACGCCACCGGCGTCTTCGACGTGGACGCCATCGGCCTCACCCAGGTGATCGCCAACCTCAACCGGGGCATGGACGTGGGCGGCAACCCCATCGACCCCCCGGCCGGCATCTTCGTCGGCGTCGGCCTGAACCCCTGCGCCGTCGATCCCGAGCGTGAGCTGTCCCGCTTCATCGCCAAGGTGGACGCCGGGGCCGAGTACGCCATCACCCAGCCCGTGTTCGACCCCGAGGCCCTGTTCCGTTTCCTGGACCAGATCGAGGCTTCGGGCAAGCGGATTCCGGTGGTGGCCGGGGTCTGGCCCCTGGTCAGCTACAAGAACGCCGAATTCATGCGCAACGAAGTGCCCGGCGTGGTGGTGCCCGACCGTCTGCTCGAGCGGATGAGCCGCTGCCAGACCAAGGAGGACGGCATCGCCGCGGGCATCGAGATCGCCCGCGAAATCTGCGCCGCCGTCGCCGACCGGGTCCAGGGCTTCCAGGTCAGCGCCCCCTTCGGCCGCGTCCAGATCGCCCTCGATGTGCTGGGCTAGCCGGGAACGGCGGGTAAAATGCGTGGTCCGTTGAATACGACTCGCCGGTCGGGCGTCTATAGGAGCAAGACGCGGTTCCGGGCTTCATCCATCGACAAGGAGTCAAGACCATGAAATCCCAGCACAGAATTCTCAGCCTTGGCCTGGCGGGCGCGCTGCTCGCCGCCTTTCTGGTTCCCGCGCCCCGGGCGCAGGCGGGTCGCCGCGAGCGGGCCATCGTGGCGGGCGCACTCATCGGCGGCACTCTGGGGTACTTGGCCGGCAGCAGCAGCCGACATAGTCGCAGCAGCGTGTATGTGGGCTACTCGGCACCGCTCTATGTGGGGCCGTCCTACTACCACTACGCGCCGGTGGTCTACTCCCCGGCACCGGTGTACTACAGTGCCCCGGTAGTCTACAGCCCGCCGCCGGTGGTGGTCACCTCCCCGGTGGTCTACTACCAGCCTTCGGTCATCACCACCAGCATCACCTGCACCCGGCCGACCATCATCCACACTCAAACGGTGCAGCCCGTGATTACTGTCCGCCATAGTCACGGTGGTGGACACTACAACCGGATCACCGGTCCCCGCCGGTAGCGCGAACGAACGAACCAAGCCAACATCAAGCGCGGAGCCCGTTTCACGGACTCCGCGCTTTGGTTTTCCGGTACCGCCTTGCCGCCCCATTCCGTGGAGCGCGGTGGTCTCCGTCGCTCGTAGGGGCGAGGCTTGCCCTCGCCCGGCCCCTCGGCCAACCAAACGGGGCGCCCGTCCTCCCGCTCCCCGATTGGTATTCGATCCCTCGCAGAGGGCGGCATATCGGTCCTTGGCCGCAGTCCAAGGGGGGAGCCCCTGCGTGGGCTGACGCCCTTGCGGTATATGTCGCCTCCCTGCGGGGGCTCGGAATCAAATGCCGTCCATACCCAGGGCTCACGCACCTGGGCTACGTTATGCCGCCCACCGGGGGTGGGCTCAAGACGTTGTCCAGCCGTCGCCGCACGGAGGCGACTCCCGCATTGCGGCACCGTGCGCAGACGGCAGTTCTTCCATGGCGGCCACCGCTACCCGCAACACCCCCCGATTTTCACCTCGCCCATTGACACCGTCCGGCTGTCGCATTACCATCCCCGGTAGCTTTTGGCAGGCCGTATTCCGGAAAAACAGGCTGGAGTGAGATGAAGAAACCAATTCCATGGGGGCGTGGTCTTGCGACAGTCCTGGCGGTCGTCGCTTTCTGCATTGCCATTGTATTCGCCCACCAGTGGTGGCAGACGCGGAGGCAGTGCGCCGATGCGGAAGCAACCATCCTCGCCGTCCTGCCGGATGCTTTCGGAACGAGCGGAACCGTGGAGGCTGTCTTCGCACCCAAGTACGCCTTCACCTGCAAAGAGATGCTCGTTGTGGAACATGATCTTCCTGATGACCGTTCCCCAGACGGGGTCATGGCAACAGTCAAGGGGCTGGACGCGCTACTGGAAATCGTCGCCCAGTCGGGCAAGGTCGCACTGGCAAGGGAACTGAAGGATTGCGTGTTCTCTCCATGCTGGGCGAAATCCGGAGCCGGCTCCGTTCTGCCTGCGGTATTCTTCAGTCCGGTGGCTGCTGGGGAGTACCGGCTCCGCCTCACGGTCAAGGAACCTGCGTTACCCCTTGTCGGCGTGCCCCATCGCATTGTGTTTCGTTACAAGCTCTGTGGAATTGAACACCTTGCGACAGTGGCCCTGGGCGGCATCGCGCTGGTATCCGCCCTGGTCTGCCTGGCGCTCACGACCGGGGTTGTTCTGGTCACCCGGACGAAGCGGGGCCAAGCCAGCACGGAGCCGGAGGCGGCGAGGTGAATCGCGCGCCTC
>LVAZ01000037.1 GCA_001603055.1 Victivallales bacterium Lenti_02 | reverse complement strand
CCGGCGGACAGCCGCGCCCGCCGGGAGATCATCCGGGCCACCTACGACCAGGCCCGGGCCAACGGCGACGCGCGGGTGTTCCTCGTGGACGGCGAGGCCCTTTTCGGCACCAGCGACCGCGACGCCTGCACGGTCGATGGCTGCCATCCCAACGATCTCGGCTTCATGCGCATGGCCGAGGCCGTCCGCCCCGCCCTCGCGGCGGCTCTGGCAACGCAGTTGCCCTACTCCTCCAGCGGCATCCGGTAGCGGTTGCGGTAGTCGGTGGCGGACATGCCGATGAGCCGCGAGAACAGGCGCGAGAAGTAGAAGGGATCGTCGAACCCGAGCGTGGCGGCGACCTCGCCGACCGAGAGTTCGGTCTCGACCAGCAGGCGGCAGGCCTTGCGGGCGCGGAGTTCGAGCAGGTAGTGGCGGGGGGGGACGCCCACCAGGCGGGCCAGCGCCTCGAAATCGTGGTCCACGAGGTATTCCTCCTCGACTCGCCGACGCAGGCGGCGGATGGCGCGGTCGCGGGGGTCCTGCTCGGGATGGGCCTCGGCCAGCAGGCTGGCCAGGAGCAGCCCTTCGGCCAGACGGTCGATGCGGTCGGCGCAGCCCCGGCGCTGCACCTCCTGCCGCAGGCGATCCATCTCGTCGAGCGCCTCGCGCGCGGCCAGGTCGTCGCGCAGGTACCAGACGGGGCGATCACGGCGGGAAAAGCCGAGGCGGACCAGCTCCGGCAGGCAGGCTGCGTCGTAGATCAGATACCATTCCTCCCAGCTCTCGCGCGGCCCGTACCGCACCGGCACACCCGGCCACTGGGTGATGACGCAGGGGGCGATCACCGGCCGCACCTGCCCGTCTATCTGGTACTCCCCCTCGCCGCTCAGAATGAACGAAAAGTTCATGCCCGGAAACTCGCGGTCGATCCAAGTCTGTTTGCAGGAGATGTAGCCCGATGAGGATAAGGGGCATTGATGGGGAAAGAAACGGGGCAGAGCCGCCACATGCAGATTGAAGGAGTCCATGATTCCTCCGGGGGTGCGAATGAGCAAATCGTCCATCGCTTTGTCCATATCATCCATTGTCGGGCAGCGAATGCAAGGCGATGGTATGACATTTGCAGACCAGGACTGGCAGCGGCCAGGCTCCGGTCTTGTTCCGGTACAGCAGAAAGGACTGGAATCGATGAAGAAGGCATTGGTGGTGCGCGGCGGTTGGAACGGACACGAACCTTTCCAGACTACGGACCTGTTCATCCCCTTCCTCCGGGAAAAGGGCTTCGAGGTGACCGTGGCGGAGAACATGGACCTCTACACGGACGCGGAGTTCATGAAGTCCCTGGCCCTCGTCGTCCCCTGCTGGACCATGGGCGAAATCAGCAAGGAGCAGTCCGCCGGTCTGCTCGGGGCCATCAAGAACGGCCTGAACATCGCCGGCTGGCACGGCGGCATGGGCGACGCCTTCCGCAACAACTGCACCTACCAGTTCATGTGCGGCGGCCAGTGGGTGGCCCACCCCGGCGGCATCGTCGAGTACGAGGTCAACATCGTGGACCACGACGATCCCATCACCCGCGGTCTGGCCGACTTCAAGATGAAGTCCGAGCAGTACTACATGCATGTGGACCCGTGCAACGAGGTGCTGGCCACCACCACCTTCACCGGCGAGTTCGGGGACAGCCCCTGGATCGCGGGCTGCGTGATGCCCGTGGTCTGGAAGCGGATGTACGGCAAGGGTCGGGTGTTCTACAGCTCCCTCGGCCATGTGGCCAAGGACTTCGAAGTCCCCGAGGCCCGCACCATCATGGAGCGGGGCATGCTCTGGGCGGCCGGCGAGCTCACCTGCTGCTGCGGCTGCAACTGCAAGTAACACGCGGAGGATAATACACATGCAGAAAATCAAAGTCGGTGTAGTCGGCTGCGGGAAAATCAGCGGCGCCTACTTCAAACGGCTCCCTCAGTTCGGCATTCTCGAAGTGAAGTCCTGCGTGGACCTCGATGTCGAGCGGGCCAAGGCCAGCGCCGCCGAATACCACATCCCGAACGTCTGCACTCTCGACGAACTCCTGGCCGACCCCGAGATCAAGATCGTGGTGAACCTCACCACGCCCCAGGGGCACTACCCCGTGGCCAAGGCCACCCTCGAGGCGGGCAAGAGCGTCCACGGCGAGAAGCCCCTCACCATCAGCCGCAAAGAAGGCAAGGAGCTGCTCGAACTGGCCAAGGCCAAGGGCCAGCTCATCGGCAGCGCGCCCGACACCTTCCTCGGCGGCGGCATCCAGACCTGCCGCAAGCTGATCGACGACGGCTGGATCGGCACGCCGGTCGCCGCCAACGCCTTCATGCTCTGCCACGGCCACGAGTCCTGGCACCCCGACCCCGAGTTCTACTACGAAGTCGGCGGCGGACCCATGTTCGACATGGGGCCGTACTATCTGACCGCCCTGGTGAACCTGCTCGGTCCCGTCCAGCGCGTCACCGGCTCGGCCCGGATCAGCTTCCCCGAGCGCACCATCACCAGCCAGAAGAAGTTCGGCAAGAAGGTGGCGGTCGAGGTGCCCACCCACGTCGCCGGTGTCATGGATTTCGCCTGCGGGGCCATCGGCACCATCGTCACCAGCTTCGACGCCTGGGGCCATGCCCTGCCCTTCATCGAGATTCACGGCTCCCTGGCCAGCCTCCAGGTGCCCAACCCGAACACCTTCGGCGGGCCGGTCAAAATCCGTTTCGGCCATGATCCCGAGAAGCAATGGCGCGATGTGCCGATCACCCACGCCTACACCGAGAACTGGCGCGGCATCGGCGTGGCCGACATGGCCTACGCCATCGCCACCGGCCGCCAGAACCGCGCCTCCGGCGACCTCGCCTACCATGTGCTTGACCTCATGCACGCCTTCCACGACGCCTCGGACAGCAATGCCCACGTCCGTCTGGAAAGCACCTGCGAGCGTCCCGCCGCCCTGCCGATGGGCCTGCTCGAAGGCCAGCTCGACTAGTTTCCTCCCCGTCCCCCCGGCCCACCCCGGGCCGGGGGGCGCGATACTCGATAGCGATAGCGATTCCGATTCCGATTCCGATGCCGATAGCGATGATGTCGGCACGACTGTAGGGCCGCCGCTTTTCAGGGTCAATTCCTGGCGGCTCCGGGCAGCGGCGGTGAGGCAAGGCGGCGACGACGCCATTGGTCGAGCACCAACTGGCCGAGCAGGGCGAACAGGCAGACCCACAACAAGGCACCCCACAGCCGGCTCGCCCAGCCGGTGCCGGACGCCCCATGCATCCCGAGGGTTCGCACCGCCAGCAGGCCCGCGAGCAGCACCGCTGCGGCCACCCGCCAAACCACCCACCAGGGAGAACGGCGGGGCTTGGCGAGTGCCGCCGCCGGTTGCCCGACGGTTGGCTGAATCCGGGCCAGAACCCGTTCCTCCAGCCCGGCGGGGAACTGGCCATAGCGTTCCATGAGCCGTTCCTGCTCCTCGACCAGGGCCGGATCGGAGGCCTGGCGGCGGCAGTGCGGACAGGCGGCCAGATGGGTGGCCAGCTCGGCCCGTTCGCTTGCCGTCAGGGAACCGTTGGCCGCCGCGACCAGCCAGTCGTGCAGATGTTCGTGGATGGGGTCTGTCATTCGTCCGTCTCCTTGGGGCCGAGCAGGTTTCGCAGGCGGACCAAGGCCCGTCCGAGAATGCCGCGCAGGGCCCCGTCGCTCACCTGGAGCTGCTGGCGGATCGCCTGGTGCCCAATGCCCTCCAGATAGCGCATCGTGACGGCGTCCCGATAGCGGGCGGGCAGTTTTTCCAGCGCGGCGACCACCTCGGCCTGGCGCTCGCGGCTTGCCATTGCCGCCAGGGGGAGCGGTGTGGCTTCTTCCGCCGGCTGCGGCTGGGTTGGATCGTCGAGGGACACGACCTCATGCTGCTGCCGGTAGCGGTCGCGGGCCAGGTTGCGGGCAATGGCCAGAATCCACTGGGGGAATTTGGCGGGGTCCTGCAAGCGAATCCGGAACTGGAAGGCGCGGAGGAAGCATTCCTGGGTCACATCTTCCGCCTCCTGGCGGCTGCCGAGGAGCGTGTAGGCATGGGTATAGACGAGCCGGGAGAATTGGCCGACCAGAAAGGCAAAGGCCCTCTCGTCGCCGGCCATGGCCCGCCTGACCATCTGCAGCTCGTGCTCGCTCAGCGTCACCTGCTACTCCTGGAATGGGTGCTTCTGGCCATTCATTCTACACTGTCACTGTACTCCTTCGCAACTCATTGGGTTCCTCTTTCGGTTCAGAACGACGACTTGATCATCACGATCAGAGGAAGAAACAGGGCGATGACGATGGTCCCCACCAGCACCGCCAGAACCAGAATCATCGCGGGCTCGATCAGCGAGGTCAGCGCCTCCACCGCCACATCCACCTCCTCCTCGTAGGTGCCGGCCACGCGGGTCAGCATTTCGGGCAGCGCCCCGGTTTCCTCGCCCACCTGCACCATGCCGGTGAGGATGCCGGGGAAGACCCCGGTCCTGCCCATGGTGGCGCTCATGCTCTCGCCCTCCTTCACCGCGTCGTGGAGGCTCTGCACGGCGCGGGCGATCACCCGGTTGGCGGAGGCGTTGCGGACGATCTGCAGGGCGCTGAGAATCGGCACCCCCGACTGGGCCAGGGTGCCCAGCGTCCGGCAGAACTGGGCGCAGGCCGACATCCGCAGCAGACGGCCAAAACCGGGCAGCCGCAGCAGCAGGCGGTCGACGAGCACTCCCCCCAGTTCCGTGGCCCGGACCACGTGGCCCGCGATCATCAGTCCCACGATGGCCAGGAGCACCCAATGAATCCGGTGCATCAGCACGTCGCTGGCCCCGATCACCCAGCGGGTCAGGGCGGGGAGGGGGGCGCCGCCCAGCATTTCCTCGAACATCTTCGCGAACTTGGGCACGATGAAGATCATCAGCCCGGCGGTGATGGACAGGGCGACCAGGCAGACCACGGTGGGATAGGCCAGCGCCCCCTTCACCTTCTTGCCCAGGCGGCGGCGTTTCTCCAGATATTCCGCCTGCCGGTCCAGCACCTGGTCCAGCGCGCCGGAGATTTCGCCCGCCCGCGCCATGCTCACGTACAGCCGGTCGAAGCTGCCCGGGTAGCGGCCCAGCGCCTCGCTGAAGGAACTGCCCCCCTCGATGGCCTCGGCCAACCCGCCCAGCACCTGGCGGGTCACCGGATCGCTCTGCTGCTGAAGCAGACGCAACGACCGGAGCAACGGCATGCCCGCCTCCAGCAGCGTGGACAACTGCCGGGTGAACTCGCACAATGTCTTCCCCTTGAGCCGGGGCGCGAAGAACCCGGTGACAGGCCCGGCGGTGCTGGTCTGGACAACCTGCCGTTTGCCGGACTTCTCGGTCAGATGAGTGGGGAACAGCCCCTGCCGCTTCAGCAAATCGGTCGCCACCGCGAGCGTCGGGGCCTCGAGGGTGCCGGCGGTCTCATGGCCGTTGGCGTCCACCGCGCAGTACCGGAACAGGTTCATGGCAGACTCCTTCATATGAGTGTCTACCCATAAAGACGGAGTTTTCCGCCAAAGCGCGCGGGTGCCGGATAAGAAAAGTCGGTCGGTGCCGATGCTGGTGGCACAATTGTAGGGGCGGGGCTTGCCCTCGCAGAGACCACGAGCCCTCGAAGAGGGCGGTATATCCTTCCTTGGTCGCCAGGAATATGTCTGGCCGCCCCTTGGGCGGGCTGACCCCCTTACGGAATATGCCGCCACCCTTGCGGGGGCTCGGAATCGGATTGCGCCCCGTTGCGGTTGGCCGAGGGGCCGGGAGAGGGCAAGCCTGCCCCTGCGGGCGATGATGTGCCACCGTCTGCAATGGCTTCTGCACCAGCTTCATACTTCATACATCATCCTTCCTATTTTCGAGCCACTCGCGGAGTTGGTCGGGGTCGGTGATGGGCGGGGCGCAGGCGTGTTCCCGGCACCAATGGGCGGTGGGGCGGCCGTGGTGGGGGGCGCGTTCGGCGAGCCAGGGGATGGGGGCCTGTCCCTCGGGGCGGAGGGCGAGGGTGGTGCCGGGCAGATAGGATCGGCC
>LVAZ01000357.1 GCA_001603055.1 Victivallales bacterium Lenti_02 | reverse complement strand
TTCGTCGGCAACGCCGCCTCCACCGGTGCCAAGACCGTCCTCCTCGCCCGCGAACTCCGCCAGACCGCCGAGGACATCGCCCGCGCCACCGAACATGTCGACCTCTCCCTCGACCTCGACTTCCAGATGGAATTCGGCATGGCCATGATGTTCCCCGCCCCTGCCCTCGTATAGCCCTTCGCAAGGCACCAGCGGTTGCATCCCGCTCGGGCGAAGGTATCCTAAGCAAGTTTCGTTTTTCCTCTTCGTGATCCGGTGGAGCCTGCCATGAAACTCGTGCTGTTCTCCAAACACTGGCCCGGCATGGATCTGGCCGGGATGATCGAGAAAACCCGGTACATCGGGGCCGACGGGCTCGATCTCGCCGTGCGGCCCGGCTTCGCGGTCAATCCCGACAATGTGGGCACCGCCCTCGCCCCGGCCGTGCAGCAGGCCGAGGAGGCCGGGCTCGCCATCCCCATGGTCACCTGCGACGCCTCCTTCACCGATCCCGAGGCACCCATCGCCGAAACCGTGGCCGCCGCCCTCGCCGAAGCCGGCGTCCCCGTCGCCAAACTGGGCTACTGGCGCTGGCGCGGGGCCGACACCCCCTATTGGGAGGAAGTGGACCGCATCCGCCACGCCCTCGAAGGCTTCGAAATCCTCGCCCAGAAATTCGGCGTCAAGTTCTGCTACCACACCCACAGCGACTATTTCGGGCTCAACGCCTGCTCCATGATGGACCTGCTCCGCGACCGGGACCCGGCCTACATCGGGGCCTATCTCGACACCGGCCATCTCGCCTACTGCGGCGAGCCCTTCCGCATGGCCATCGACATTGTCGGTCCCCATCTCGGCCTGGTCTCCTTCAAGGACACCTTCTTCCAGCGGGCCAATCCCGAGAGCGAGGAACTGCCCGTGTGGAAACGCACCATCGTCCCCGCCGGCCACGGCGCGGTCAAATGGGCCGACGTGATGGGCGGCCTCAAGGCCGTCGGCTACGACGGCACCATCACCGCCCACTGCGAATTCACCGCCCCCACCCCCGAAGCCTTCACCGAACTGCAGAAACGCGAAGTCGCCTTCCTCCGCGCCCGCTGGCACGAGGCGAAGTAGATTACCAGACGAACTCCCCCAACCTCCCCAAAGGAACTACCGGAAACATGGACAAAGTACGTATCGGCGTCATCGGCATCGGCGGCATGGGCACCGGCCATGCCAAGCGTCTCCAGGGCGGCCAGGTTCCCCGCGCGGAACTCGCGGCGGTCTGCGACATCGACCCCAAGCGCTTCAAGGACTTCCCCGGCGTCAAGGCCTTCGAGAGCAGCGCCGAGCTGATCCGCAGCGGCCTGGTGGACGCGGTCATCGTCGCCACCCCCCACTACGGCCACACCACCATCGGCATCGACGCCCTCCAGAACGGCATCCACACCCTCGTCGAGAAGCCCATCTCCGTCCACAAGGCCGACGCCGAGCGCCTGATCGCCGCGCACACCGATCCCAAGGTCGTCTTCTGCGCCATGTTCAACCAGCGCACCGACCCCCACTTCAGCAAGATGCGCGAACTGGTCGAGAACGGCACCGTCGGCAAAATCCAGCGGGTCAACTGGATCATCACCACCTGGTTCCGCAGCGAGGCCTACTACCGCTCCGGCGGCTGGCGCGCCACCTGGGAAGGCGAAGGCGGCGGCGTCCTCCTCAACCAGTGCCCCCACAACCTCGACCTCTTCCAGTGGATTTGCGGCAAGCCCACCAGCGTCTACGCCGTCGGCGGCATCGGCAAGTACCACGACATCGAAGTCGAGGACGACATCACCGCCATCTACGAGTACGCGAACGGCGCCACCGGCGTCTTCGTCACCACCACCGGCGAGGCCCCCGGCACCAACCGCCTCGAAATCGTCGGCACCAACGGCAAGCTCGTCAACGAGGGCGGCAAGCTCACCTTCACCCGCAACGAAGTCCCCGCCGACGTCTACTGCGCCACCACCGAGGAGCGCTTCGGCGTCCCCGGCATCTGGAACATCGACATCCCCATCAAGAGCGGCGGCGACCAGCATCTCGGCATCAAGAAGAACTTCGTCAATGCCATCCTCGACGGCGTGCCCCTTATCGCCCCTGCCGAGGAGGGCATCCACTCGGTCGAGATGGCCAACGCCATGATCTATAGCTGCATGACCGGCAAAAAAGTGGACCTGCCCCTCGACGGCGCGCTCTACGAGGCCCATCTCAAGAAGCTCATCGCCGAATCCACCTTCCAGAAGAAGACCGACGCATCCGCCAATCTCGACCTCAAGGGCTCCTTCTAGCCCTCGCGGGGTTCCTTTCCGGCCGACGGCGTCCCCGCCGTCGGCTTTTTTGTGCCCCGCAAGCGGACTATGTTACCCCCCTGCCGGGAACAACCACCAAAACGGGGCCGAAGCGACGTGAAGACCAAAGGACAACTCGAAGCCGAAATCAGCGAAGCGATCATCCGTTTCGAGAAGGACTACATGGGCCGGGGGCCGGAGGAGACCAAGACCTGGATCATCGACGACATGGTCCTCGTCCGGCTGCGCGGCGTGCTGACTCCCGCCGAGAAGAACCTGGCCTCCATCGAGGACGGCAACCACGGGCGGAATCTGATCAAGCAGGTCCGCATCGAACTGCTCGAAAAAGCCCGTCCCCTGCTCGATGCGATCATCGGCAACGTGACCGGCTGCACGGTCAAGAGCATGCACACCGACATCAGCACCCTGAGCGGCGAGCGGATCATTCTTTTCGCCCTGGAGGGGGCGCCGACCTTCGCCGCCACGCCCGCCTAGGCGGACCGCCGCGCCCGCGGTGGAGCGGACGCGGCGGCTCTGGATTCGTCAGCTCTGGAGACGGCTCTTCAGCGCGTCGAGCTGTTCGGCAAGAACCTTCGGCAGACGGTCGCCGAACTTGGCGAAATGCGCCTCGATCTGGGGCAGCACTTCCACCCAGCCCTTGGTGTCCACCGAGAGCAGCGTCTCGCGGTCCTCGGCGGACAGCTTCAGCCCGTCCAGGTCAAGAGCGTCCGGGGACGGCAGATTGCCGATGGCCGTGCGCACCGCCTTGCCCTGTCCGTCGCAGCGGTCGAAGATCCACTTCAGCACCCGGCAGTTCTCACCGAAGCCGGGCCAGAGCCACTTGCCCTCGGCGTTCTTCCGGAACCAGTTCACGTAGAAGATGCGGGGCAGCTTGGCCGGATCGGCAGCCTGGGCACCCAACCGCAGCCAGTGGGCGAAGTAGTCCCCCATGTTGTAGCCGCAGAACGGCACCATGGCGAAGGGGTCGAAGCGGAGCTGGCCGGCCCCGCCGATGGCGGCGGCGGTCATTTCCGACGCCATGGTGGCGCCGAGGAAGACGCCATGCTCCCAGTCCAGCGCCTCGTTGGCCAGCGGCACCACCCCGGCGCGGCGACCGCCGAAGAGGAAGGCGTCGATCGGCACACCGGCCGGGTCCTCCCACTCGGCGGCGACGACCGGGCACTGCGCGGCGGGCACGGTGAAGCGGGCATTGGGATGCGCCGCCTTGCGCCCGCAACCCGGCCGCCACGGCCGCCGCTGCCAGTCGACGCAGCTTTCCGGAACCTCGTCCATCTCCTCCCAGTAGACGCCGCCGTCCAGGGTGATGCCGGTGTTCGTGAACACCGCGTTGCCCCCTGCCAGGGTCCGCACGGCGTTGGGGTTCGACTTCATGGACGTGCCCGGCGCGACTCCGAAGAAGCCCGCCTCGGGATTGATGGCGTAGAGACGGCCGTCGGGTCCGAACTTCATCCAGGCGATGTCGTCGCCCACGGTCTCGACCCGCCAGCCGGGGAGGCTCGGCTCCATCATGGCCAGATTGGTCTTGCCGCAGGCGCTCGGGAAGGCGGCGGCCACGAACTTGACCTGCCCCTCGGGGCTGGTCAGCTTGAGAATCAGCATGTGCTCCGCCAGCCAGCCCTCGTCGCGGGCCTGAACCGAGGCGATGCGCAGGGCGAAGCACTTCTTGCCGAGCAGGGCGTTGCCGCCATAGCCCGAGCCGAAGGAGATGATCTCGCGGGTCTCGGGGAAGTGGGTGATGTACTTGCGCTCGATGGGGGCGCAGGGCCACGGCACGTCCGCCTGGTTCTCCGCCAGCGGCGCGCCGACCGAGTGGACGCACTTCACGAATTCCGCCCCGGCCTCGACCTTGGCGGCGACCTTGGCGCTGACCCGCGTCATCAGGTGCATGTTGACCACGACGTAGGCGCTGTCGGTGATCTCCATGCCGAACTTGGCGATGGGCGATTCGACCGGTCCCATCGAGAAGGGGATGACGAACATCGTGCGCCCCTTCATGCAGCCCCGGAAGAGGTCGCGCAGGATGCCCCGCATTTCCTCCGGATCATGCCAGTGGTTGGTCGGTCCCGCATCCTCCTTCGCCTTGGAGCAGATGAACGTCCGGTCCTCGACCCGCGCCACGTCGCTCAGGTCGGAGCGGCAATAATAGGAGTTGGCGGGCGAATCCAGCTTGACGAAGGTGCCACCCTTGACCAGCAGGTTCGCGCAATGGTCGTATTCGGCCTGCGAACCGTCGCAGATGACGACTTGGTCGGGGGTGCAGAGGTCCACCCATTCTTGAATCCAGGACTTCAGGACGGGGTTCCGCAGATCGCTCAGTTGCATGTGGGACTCCTTTTGGGGTTGGGGGACGACACGACGGGAAAGGCAAAGTCAGGGTGCGATTGTTTGCTTGCCAGGGGCAGTCTCCTTGAGCAGGCGGCGGAGGAGAAGGGCGGCGGTTATTGGTACGGCCAGACAGAGGATCAAGGCCAGTCCGTAGCCGCCCGTGGCGTCGAGCAACCAGCCGGCCGTCGCGGGACCCGCGATTCCCGACAGGCCGTAGGCCAGGAACACCAGCGGGTAGACCTCGCCGAGCCGCTCCACGCCGTAGTGGCCTGCGACCAGCGCGGCGTAGACCACGAAGCAGGCGCCAAATCCGAAACCGACCAGCGCCGAGGCACCGAGAAAAACGGTTCCCTGCCCACGCCCTACGGCCAGACCCGCCGTCGCCATCGCCAGAAAGGCCAGCGACAACCATCCCGCCCGCCGTCCCAGATGGTCGGCCAGCCAGCCCCAGGCAACCCGGCCGGCGGCATTGCCCAGCGAGAAGAGGGCGATGGCCCCCGTCGCCACCCCCTCGCCCAGCCCCGAATCGAGGGCCAGCGGTTTCAGGTTCCCGATCAGGGCCAGTCCGGCGAAGGTTCCCGCGAACATGCCGACCAGCAGCCCGCCGAAGAACCGGTCCCGGTACTGGCCGTCGGTCGAACGTTTCCGGAAGGGCGCGGTCACCGCCGGCAGAGAGAGAAGCATGGCGGCACCAACGATGACCAGGCCATACGCTGCGCCAATGACCCCGAACACCCGGAGCACATCCATTCCCCAGGCCAGCAGCCACTGCCCCAGAAAAGCCAGGACGACCGCCCCGCCGCCGAAACCGGCCACGGCGAGCCCTGTGACCAACCCCTTGCGCTCCGGAAACCAGGCGGCCCCGGAGGTCAGCGCGCAGACATAGCAGCAACCCGTCCCCGTGCCCGCCAGCAGGCTGATGCCGGCGAACAGGAGGCCGAACCGGCCGCCGGAAGCGGCGGCCAGGAGAAACCCGACCGCGAAGAGAATGCCGCCGGAAACTGCGACGGGCTTGGGACCGACCCGGCGTAGCAGGCGTCCGGCGGGAATCATGGCCAGGGTGAAGACTCCGATCAATCCGCCGAACAGCAACTGGGTCTGCGCCATGCCCAGCCCCCAGGTGTCGTGCAGGGCAGGCACAAAGGTGCTCCAGGCATAGATGCCGCCCAGGCAACCCTGGATCAGCACCACGGCGGCCAGCACGGCATAGCGGGTCCCCGGACGAACACTGGCTGTTGCCACAGCCCGCCGGGGAGCGGGGGAAGCCTCGGCATCATGCCGGAACCACGGCAATATCCGGTTCTCGGCTTCGGTGCTGTCGTCTTGCGGAAAGATGGCGGAACGGGTGGGCATGGGTGTCGGTCACTCCTCGGGAGAGGCGAAGATCAGGCTACCCGGTTGCACCACGCCTTGCCAGATTCCCTTGCGGGCCTTCGGCAACTCATGGGAGAGAGAACGAGGCAAACAAAAAGGGCCGGCGGACCAAGACGCCGCAGCGTCCTGCCTACCGGCCCACTTTCAGCCGACCGTCCTGAGGACGGCCCTCTGTCCATTTGCCTTTGCGCGGCTAACTATAGCCGGATTATTCCGGAAAGCAAGCCGATTTTTCCGGCTACTCCCAGTTCCCCAGCCGTTCGCCCAGCTTGCCGAGTCTGGACCGCACCTGTTCGCGGTTCAGCTTGTAGTAGATCGAGCCTGCCACCAGCGCCATGCCGGTCCCCAGCACCAGGACCCCGACCAGGGTCATCCGCGGACCCCGCTCCAGCCGGATCAGCACCCGGTACAGCAAGGCGGCCAAATCCACGACGAAACCGGTGAAGCCCAAGTAGAGATAGGCCCGCACCCGCGTGAATGCCGCCGCCCCCATACAGAACAGGCAGAGCAGTCCCAGCACGAGAATGTGGACCAGGCTCAACCGGCTGTCGGCAATCACGTAGTAGACCGTGCTCCCCAGCATGGCCAGCAGGGCGATGGACCGAACCGTGTTCCGGTCGGCGGGCTGCATCCGTTCCCCGAACAGATGCACCAGCGCCAGCGTGCCGAAGCCAATCGGCACCACATAGGCATAGGCCTGCCGGAGATGCAGCCGGGTTCCGAAAGCCAGCAGACAGAACACCACGGCCCCGAAAACCGCCGCCGCCTGATATGGCGAACCCTTCTCCCGCCGTCCCAGATAGCCGAATTGCAGCGAATGGAGCGCCGACAGGAAAAGCGCCATGTCGCCGCCCCAGAGCCGGTGCGTAAGCAGCCAGAGCGTGTTGACGGCGGGAATCCCCCAGTGCAGGGTCGCCAGGGGGCGCCGCGCATAGTCCGGTTGCCGGGCAAAAACCCGATCCAGCGCACAGGCCAGCGAGGACAGGCCCAGGCCCGCCCACAGGTCATACTCCGGAACCCACAGCCCTTTTCGTTCCAGATAATTGCGAACCATGAGAAGGCCGAAAAAGAAAGCCGCCATGGACAGCACCACGGGGACGGAATCCCCCAGCCGTTTCCCCGTTTGCCACCAGCCCCACACCAGCCCCAGGCAGAGAACTTCGCCGAGGCCCAAATGCATGGGCGTCGTATCCCGCCGCAGCCCGGTGAGCAGCACAACGACACTCGCGATCACTAGCGCCGCCAGGTCCGCCGTCGCGGCATACCGATGCATCCAGGCCAGTGCATGATCGATGCGCCGGGTCTCGACCGGCCGTTTCCCCTGCCAGAAACGGATCAGCCGTTCGGTTCCCTGCCAAACCGTCAGCGGGGCCACAGCCAGCAGCCCGAGCGCCCCGGCAAGCAGGGACCGGGGCATGTTCGAGTCGAGCCCTTTCAATGTCGGGCCCGCCGACCACCAGAAAGCCAGCCAGGCAGGAACCAGGAACAGAATGGCCGCCAGCTCGCCGTTCCGTTCGTCCTTGGGTTTCTCCGGCAGGGGGGACCAGGCGTAGAGTCCGGCCCCCAACACCATGCCGATCAGCCCCGCGAGACTTCCCGGCCACCGTTGCCAAATATGGAAAAAGACCAGCAGAACCAGCGCCTGCGACCCCGCCGCCGCCTGGTTCCGCAACCGCCCCTTCCACCACCTGTCCGCCAGCAGCAACGCGGCCCAGCAAGCCAGCAGAACCCAAATCACCAGATTCCGCGGCAGATAGCTCGGGGTCAGGAAGTCCAGATGGATGGCGACTACCGTCTCCGCCAGCGCGACGCGAGTCAGCCAACGGGGACCACCCGCCGCCCCCGCATGGATCAGCACCGAGGCCGCGCCCACCAGCAACGGGGCGCTGGCGTAGCTGGACAAACCACCATAAACGACGACTCCCAGCACCACGAATTGGCTGACCGCGCAGGCGAACCCCTGCCAGAATTCGCGCACACTTGCGCCATCCAGTTCACCGATCAGTCGGCGCCGGACGGCGGAGGAAGCAATCAGTCCCAGCCAGAGGTGGGCGCAGACCAGGAGCCAGACGGTCCGGGGCAGGACGACCGAGGCGAAACACCACGCCAGCGGCCAGCGCGCCACCACCGCGTAGCAGCCAAGCGCCAGCAGCGGACCGCCAAAACAGGCGGCGACCGCCTGCCGATGCCGCACCGCCAGCCGCACCATCAGCAATCCCGCCAGCAAGGGAACCAAGGCATGGCGATGGAAGTGCGCTACCCACAAGTCGGTTCCGGGGCAGCAGAGCAAATGATAGAATTGCGGCACCAGAAGCAACGGCAGGGGCGCGCAAATCGCCCAGAACGCCGCCTCAATCTCAATCGGTCGTTTCTGCCATTCCGCGAGAGCCAGCAGGGACACCGCCGGCAGCAGCAAAGCCGTAAGCGCCCAATCCGCCTGCCGCAGCCACGGAATCGCCATGCTCAAGGCCATCACGGCCAGGGCCAGCGAGAAGGGAAAGCTCGCGGCCAGCGGATTCAATTCCCGTTCGTCGCGGAAGCGGCGGAAGGAGAAGGTGGCAACCAAGACGCAAACGCCGGCAATCAGGCAGCGGGCGCTGTTGGTCTTCGCCAGTCCCGGATCGGACAAATAGCCGAGAATGAGCAGGACCACCAGCAGGGCGGCGGGAATCGCCCCCAGCCAGCGCAGTTCCCGGACCGGCCAGCGCCGCCGTCCCTCCGCCGCCACCGCCTCGGCCAGCAAGACCGCCACCGCCAGACCGAGGGCAATTAGTTGCACCTCGCCGCCGCCCAGGGAACGCACCCACGGCCCGGCGCACACCCGCATCGCCAGCACGCATCCCACGACCACGAAGGCCCAGGCCGAAGCCAGCAGCGGGACCACCTGTTCCGCCTTCGGCATGACCGCCGCGCCAAGCAGCGCCAGAGCCGACAGGAACGGCGCGGCCAGTTGCCCGGCGGCATCCCGATGTTCCGTCACCCGCAGATGCCGCAACACTCCCCAGAACGCCACGAACACGCCTGCCGCCACGAAGGGCCGCGCCGAAGGCAGAGGATACCGGGCCTGCGGCGACACCAGCCACTTCGGCCAGCGGCGGTAGACCCAGGCGCCACCATGCGCGCAAGCCACGAGAATGCAGGCGAAAAGACCCAGTTTCCATGGCTCCGCCACCACCGCAAGCAGGGCGGGGAAATCGTCCCTCGGGATGCCCGGCGCCGCCGCTAGAATCCCCCCCGCTATCACCGCGCACAGCACCGGGAACGTCCAGCCGTTCGCCCGCGCCGCCAGCAGAACGAAAACGGCGGCAAGCCAGAAATGAACCATGTCGAATTCGCTCGGCAGCAAGACCTGGGAAACCAAGCCCAGTCCTCCGGCCACCGCCAGTCCGCCGCCAGACAGCAGCAGGGGTATCAGCAACGCCTCGCCCCGCGAAAACACCTGCACCCACCAGCGTTCCGCCACCACGGCCAATCCCAGCAGCAGAATCAGCGTCGCCAGCGGATACCGCAAAACCTGGTGCCATCCGGCCACGTCGACCAGCCCCGTGTTCCCGCCCAGTTCGGCGCTCGCCGCCATGACCAGCAACAATCCCAGCAGCAGCCAGCCGAAGAAGTGTTGCCGGGTCCACCAGCCATGCCAGACCAACTGGACGGCGCAGAACAGCGCCAGCCAGACCATGGACTCCAGCCCGGCGAAAAGGCCCATTCCCATCAGCAGGCAAGCAGTCAGCCCCACCGAGACCACCAGCAACGTCCACCGCGCCGGCTCCACCAGCACCGCCCTGCCCCATTCCCGGTGTTTAGCCACAACCAGGATTCCTAGCGCATGGATCGCCTGGACGGACAGGCAGAACCACAACGCCCCGCTGTCCCAGCCCTCGTTGCGGAGAACCCAGCTCGCCAGAGCCGCCCCGAAACCCAACCAGAAGCAGCCCAGATACGCGCACCACCGCTGCCAACTCTTGTTGACTCGATCCAGGTAGACGGCCGCCGCCAGCCAGGCCACCCCGGTAAGCGAAAGCGCCAGACAGGTGCGCCAGACCATCAGGTTGTGGGAAAGCCGCCAGAACCAGATGTAGGCATCCACCCGGACGCACAGGAAAAGTGCGGTCAGGAAAGCGGGCAGCGTGAACAGCGTGTGGTCGGTGCGAATCCAGGGAAAGCGGCTCGTTTCCCACCAGCCGTCGCCGGGACCAAGGTCGCGCAGCCGGACCTCGTCCCGCAGACGGAAGCACAGCCCGATCAGTCCCAAGGCCCAAAGCGAGCTGCCCAGCCCCGACCGCCAGACGATCCATGGAACGACCTGAATCAGAAACTCCTTCATCGCAGGCGCGAAAATCGCCCCGACCACCGCCGCCATCCCGGCCGGCAGCAGCGAACGCGACCACCACGTGGCCAGCACCAGGGCACCCAGAATCAGTACTGGCCCCATCAGGTCCATCCAGTACCACACCAAACCCGCCTCGGGTTCCAGCCGCTGCAGCAGCAGACGCACCGACATGGCGGTCATCGCGAATCCCCCGTACAGCACCAGCACCGTCGACCGGGACGCGCGCAGGCACTCAACTTGCCGCCGCCACTGAACCAGCCCGATCCAGAGCCACGCGAGCAGGCCGAGCCCGAAGGCCATCGTGTTCGCCTTCCAGAAGTTCCCCAGTGTGTCGGCGAATCCAGCATAGGGCAACGCCACGACAGCCACGATGGCGGCGGCGCGCACCCACCGGCTGTTCCGTTCCCGGCGGGCAAACCACGCGAACAGGCCAGTCGCTCCACCCACGATCAGCAACGTGATCCACGGGACATTCCGGTAATGGAGTTGGCTGAGCACCGCCGCCACCACCGCCATCCCCGCGAACACGCTCTGCACCCCCGCCAGGGCCTCATGCAGGCACCCCGAGAAGGCGTGGTCCCGCCGCCGCCAGAACGTCGGTTCCAAAACGATGGCGGCAAGCAGCGGGACGACCGGACGCCACACCACCGGCCAGGCGGGGACATAGGCGATGGCCAGCATTCCCAGCGCCGTCAGGGAAATTCCGATCCAGGCATGGGCGGGATGCGGACGCCCCAGCCCGTAGCGAAGCCAAATCTGCCCTGCCAGCAGAAAAACCAGGGGCCGCAGCCAGGGATGGGCAAGACTGAGCAGCAGACCCAGCAGAACCACCGCGAAACCGGCGAAGGCGATACGTCCGGGTATGGCCCGTTCCTCCTCCGTTGCCTCGCCGAACCGGCAGTCCGCCAGCAAGCCCAGCCCGCCGATCAGCACCGTCAACGGTGCCCAGATCGGGCCCACAAACGGAGCCTTGGCCAGCAGATGCCCCCAGGCAAGCAGTTGCCCGAACGTCCCGGCCAGCGTCACCCCGAAAAACACCTTCGCCTGCCTGCTGGCCACCGTCTTCGGCACTGTCCAGACCATCACGGCGCAAACCGCGAACAGCAGGTACGGCAAGATTCCGAGAATGGTCGGCACCGATTCCCGTCCCAGCAGCGACATGAGCAGCAGGGCACCAAACCCGGCCCCGTGCATGGCGCTCAACGCCAGGCCGAACCGGCGGCCAAATCCCGGCACGCTCCGTCCAAGCACCCCTTGCAGCCACCAGCCGAAGCCGAGCAGAAGCCCCGCCCCCAGAAGCGGGGAGAGCAAGCGCCCGAAACCGCCTTCGCCACCGATCAGCATGATGGGGCAAAGCACATTCAACGGGACCAGTAGCACCGTTGCCCCGGTCAACGTCATCGCCGTGTCGCGCAGTTTCGCATCCCGCTTTTCCAGCCAAACGCCCAGCCGGTCCGGCAGGATCGTTCCGGCCAGCAACAGACCCTGGACCACCGTGTAGCGAATCAGCCAGGTGGACTGCCAGTAGCGGTAGACCAGCACCGACACCCCCGCCAGAACCCCGAGAATACCCGCCACCAGCAACCAGTTCTCGGTCAGGAAGGGACGCAGATGCTGCTGCCATAGGGTTGGCGTGGCGGGTTTTGGCGGGATGATCGCTGCCGGTTGCGGTTTGACCCGAAGCACCGGCACCGAGGCGGGCGGAGCCCCGGCAGGTGGCTGTGCAAACACGGCGGTCGGCACCACATAGTCCAGTTTCGCCATGTCCTCGGCCGACAGCAGCGCGGCGTAGCGGAGCCGGAGTCCAGGCAGCCGGTTCTTGGCCACCACCCCGGCGTAGGGTTTGCGCAACAGCTCCAGAATATCCTTGGGAACATCCTCCCGACCGTTGCTCCACAGCAGCAGCAATTCGCCGGCCCGGGCCTGTTGCAGCGTGGCCAACTCGCCACGAATCTGCCGCCAGCGCTCGCCCTGCTCCCCCAGCCAGCGGTTCAGCCCCTCCCAAGTGTCCGTGTCCCCGCGCCCGAACCGCCAGGCAAGCACCTGCATGGCACGGCGGCGCTGCCA
>LVAZ01000356.1 GCA_001603055.1 Victivallales bacterium Lenti_02 | reverse complement strand
CCCCAGCACCATCATGCTCGGCTTCGTCGCCCACCATGCCGGCGGTGAACTCCAGCCCGACGGCAACGAGATCGTCGCGGCCGACTGGTTCGCCCGCGGCGCCCTTCCCGAAATCCCCGGCCCCGGCAGCATCTCCCGCCGCATCATCGACGCCTTCCAGGCCGGCGAGCTGGAATGACGGAACCTTCCCGGACTCCGGTTGTGTTCCGGTTTCCGCTCCGCTACATTTCCGCCATGCAACCACGCCCCATCGATCCCGAGCTGCTCGCGCCCTCCCACTATCCCGTCCTGCCCTTTCCCCAGGAGGACTGGGACTGGTTCGAGCTGGCCTGCGCCGATCTCGAAGTGCCCCTGGAACCCGGCCGCCGGGACCTGCTCGAACGGCTCTACAGCCATCTGGTCGGGGTCAACGAATGGCTCAACCTGACCCGCCTGACCGGGGCGCGGGACTACCTCAAATTCCACGCGCTCGACAGTCTGACCGCCCTGGAGACGGTCGAGGAACTCACCGATCCGGGCGACCTCTGCGTGGACCTCGGCTCCGGCGGCGGCTATCCCGGCCTGCCCCTCGCGGCCTGGCTCCCGGACCGCCGCTGGCGGCTGGTGGACAGCCGCCAGAAAAAAGTCGCCTTCCTCCAGGCCGCCCTGGGACTCGTCCCGGCCCGGGACGCCAGGGCCTGTGCCTTCCGCGGCCGCGAGGCGGCCCAGGCCCAGCCCGAACTGGCCGGCATCTGCCATCTGGTGCTGGCCCGCGCCGTCGGCCGCGCCGACTCCCTGCTGCCCGACCTCGCGGCCCTGCTCCGCCCCGAGGGCCATGCCCTGCTGCTCAAAGGCCCCGCCTTCGAGGCCGACGAACGGCGCGACCTCGAGGCCGCCTGCCCGGAACAGGGTTTCGAACTGGTCTGCGAGCAGACCGTGACTCTCGATCCCGAAGACCCCGAGCGCTACCTTGTGCTGCTGCGCCGCTGCGAACCGGAAGCGGGACGCGGGCGGCGACGGCACCGCTCCCCGGTCTGATTGCCCGAAATTGCCATCCCCCCGCCCCGCGTGTATGGTTCGCCGTTCCCTTTTCCCGACGGTCACCCGCCCCGGAGACGCGAGATGAATATGATGAACCACCCATTCAGCCGCTTCGCCCTGCTCGCCTGGCTGGCCCTCGGCCTGTTCGCCGCCGCCCAGGACGCCCACTGGGTGGAAACCAACTCCTGGCAGGGAACCGGCAGCCAGCAGACCGGCATCTTCTTCGTCACCGCCGAACGCTGGCGCGTCATCTACCGGCCCAAGGGGCGCGGCCCGTTCCGTCTGGACCTGAACCGCGAGTCCGGCAGCGATCCGGCCGTGGTCACCGACCAGAAAGGCACGGTCATCCAGGGCGGCAGGCGCAACTTCACCGGCACCGGGCGCTTCTACCTGGACATCCAGACCGACCGGGCGCAGTGGGAGGTGGTGGTCGAGCAATGGCTCTCTCCCATCGAGAAATGGCATCTGGTGCAGTTAATCAAACAGGAGACCCCCACCCTGGCCCGCATCGCCACCTGGACCGGCGCGAAGGGCGAGGAGGAATACGACCTGCACATCCCCCGGGGTGCCTGGCGGCTCTTCGTCAACGTCGCGGGCGAAGGTCATCTGGACCTCAGCATCGACCCGGCGGACGGGGGCGGCAAGCCCCTGCTGCTCAACCGGCTCCCGGCCGGCGAGACCGGCACCTGGATTCACCGGAGCGGCACATTCCGCATCCGGCTCCGGGCCGGCGAAAACTGCGAATGGAAATTGGACGCGTGCATCGTCAAGTGACCCATTCCAGCCTTCTCGGCACCGCCCTGAGCGTCGCGGGCAGCGACAGCGGCGGCGGGGCGGGCATCCAGGCCGACCTGGCCGCCTTCGCCTACTTCCGCCTCCACGGCACCACCGCCATCACGGCGGTCACCGCCCAGAACCCCCGGGCCGTGACCGGCATCGAGGCGCTCTCGCCGAAGCTGGTGCGCGCCCAGATCGCGGCGGTCCGCGCGGCCTTCCCCCTCGGCGCGGTCAAGACCGGCATGCTCTTCGACGTGCCCATCATCGAGGCCGTCGCCGAGGCCCTGGCCGACCTGGGAAGCACCGCTCTGGTGGTGGACCCGGTCATGGTCGCCACCAGCGGCGCGCGCCTCCTGCGCGAGGAGGCCCAGACCGTTCTGGCCGAACGCCTGCTCCCCCTCGCCACCCTGGCCACCCCGAATCTGCCGGAAGCCGAAATCCTCCTCGGCCGCCCCCTGCCCGACGGCCCGGCCGCCGCCGAGGCCGCCCGCGAACTGGCGGCC
>LVAZ01000036.1 GCA_001603055.1 Victivallales bacterium Lenti_02 | reverse complement strand
ATCAGGCGCCCTGGCGGCTGCTGGCGGCGTTCTTCCTGGGGCCGCCGGTGGCCCTGTTCTACTGGCTGCGCCGCCACCGCTCCTTCGAGTTCGCGGGCGAGGGCGGCGGCGGTCCCCCCCGGCGGGAACTGGGCGCGCCCTGCCAGTTCTACACCTGGGAGAACGAACCGCTCAAGGCCAGCCGCAAAGCCGCGTCCGGGCTCAACGTGGCCCAGGAAGTCTTCTCCCGCGCCATCGCCAGCAAGGCCAGCGACGTGCATTTCAACACCGGCGCCGGCGGTGTCAAGGTCGCCATGCGGGTGGACGGCGTGCTCCATCCGCCCGAAATGCTGGCCGCCGACACCGGCCGCAAGGTGATGGCCGCCGTGAAGATGGCGGCGGGGCTGGACATGGCCAAGCGCCATGAGACCCAGGATGGCGCCTGCCGCCTGAAATCGGGCGAGTCCTGGTACGACCTGCGCATCGCCCGCGCCTGGGCCGTCGAGGGCGAAACCCTGGTCGTCCGCATTCTCCGCGCCGGCGGCGAAGCGGCCGGGCTGACCGATTTCGGCATGCCCCGCGAAATGGCCTCCCTGGCGGCGGAACTGGCCGCCGAAACCTCCGGCATCATTATCCTCGCCGGCCCCACCGGCTCGGGCAAGACCACCACCATCTACGGCATACTCAAACTCATCGAGGGCACCGGGCGGAACATCCTCACCATCGAGGACCCCGTCGAGCACCGCCTGCAGAACGCCACCCAGATTTCCCTCAACGCCAAGGCCGGCGGCACCTTCGCCAACGCCCTGCGCGCCTCGATGCGCCACGATCCCGACGTCATCCTGGTGGGGGAAATCCGCGACGCCGACACCATGGACGTGGCCTTCCAGGCCGCCCTCACCGGCCATCTGGTCTTCACCACCCTCCACGCCACCGGGCTCATGGCGGTGATCGGGCGGCTGCGCGAGCTGGGCCTCAGCGCCTACATGATCAAGACCGGCCTCAAGGCCATCGTCTGCCAGCGGCTCGTCCGCAAGCTCTGCCCGAGCTGCCGCCAGACCTATCTGCCCGACGAGGACGAGCTGCGCTTCTGGCAGCTCGATCCGGACAAGCACCAGGGCACCCTCTTCTATCGGCCCCAGGGCTGCCATCTCTGCGCCGACAGCGGCTACCACGGGCGCACCGGAGTCTTCCGCATGGTGGTCATGGACAACGAGATGCGCGCCCGGATTCAGAACGAGATCGAGGTGGAGACCTTGCAGAAGGCCATCGAGGCGAGCGCGCTGGGCAGCGTTGCCGAGTATGCCCTGCAACTGCTGGCCGAGGGCGAGACCTCGCCGGACGAGCTGCGCCGCACCCTGGGCATGTTCGACTACGGCAAAGGCGGAATGGGAGCCTAGACCATGGATATGCAAGCCATGATGCTCTTCGGCGGCGTCATCATGCTGGTGATCGCCGTGACGGCGAAGGCGTTGCTGAGCCGACTGCCCTTCCACCGGGTGGCTGTGGGGTTCACCATCCTCTGGGCCTCCTTCTTCGCCTGCCATTTCTGGGCCCCCTGCCTGGAGCTTCTCCAACTGGTGGTGCGCACCGATTCGGACGAGGTCCGCATGCTGGGCAGCTTCTGGCTGGCCTTCGTGCTGGGCACCCTGCCGGGCGCCTTCATGATCCACGCCTGGATGCGCAACTGGGACCCCGATTTCCCCAAGTGGTTCGAGCAGACCGCCGGGGGGCTGGCGGCCGCCCTGGCGGGCCTGCTGCTGATGGCCCATCTGGTGATGAGCGCCGAAATCGCCTCGCCGCTGGTGCGCGCGTATTTGGCCGGGGGCGATCTTCCCACCCGGGCGGTGAAGTATATTTCCCGCTACACGCTGCGGACCTACGCCCGCGTCGGCGGCCGCGTCTGCCGTATGAACAATCTGGATTTGGCCCAGCAGCGGATACCTATCGTGGTCCTCGAAACCCTGCGCGAGCGCCCCGCCCAGCCCCCGCGCCGCCCCCAGCCCTACGAACGCTGAAAGGTTCACCATGAGTTCCTGCGTCACCACCGGATTCCACCATCTCGCCGTCCGCGTCGCCGACTTCGAGGCCGCCTGCGCCTTCTACATCGATGGCCTCGGTTTCGAACTCAAGGCCGAGTGGGGCGAGGGGGACAAGCGGGTCGCCCTCGCCGACTCGGGCAACGGCAACTACGTCGAGATCTTCGCGGGCGGGAAACCCGGCGAACGGCCCCAGGGGGTGTGCGAGCACCTCGCCTTCCGCACCGGCGACTGCGATCAGGCCGTGGCCCGCGCCGCAGCCGCCGGCGCCGTCGTGACCATGGCCCCGAAAAGCCTCACCATCGAGGCCCGGCCCCGGCCCCTTCCCGTCCGCATCGCCTTCGTCCGCACCCCCACCGGTGAAGTCGTCGAGTTCTTCCAGAACGAGCTGACCTAGGGGAAGCCGCCCATGACCAGCAGCGAGAATTGGCGCGCCGCCGTCCAGCGCACCGGCCCCGACCGGATGCCCTACCTGATCTATTTGACCAAGGCCAGTTGGGAGCGCTTCGGGGCCGAGCAGGAGAGGGTGGTCCTGGCCCATCCCGAAACCTGGCCGGGCTGGCGGCCCGGCGCCTACCGCGACATTCTCGCCCAGCCCTGGTCCATCAAGGAGGACCCCGACCGGGACTTCGTGGACGACTGGGGCTGCGTCTGGCGCACCACCCAGCATGGCTTCGTGGGCACCATCGTCGAGCATCCCCTGGCCAGCCCCGAGGCCCTGCACGGCTTCGCGCCGCCCCCCGCCGAAACCTACAACGGCGGCCAGACGGCGGTGGACTTCGCCCGCGCCGCCGCCCATTTCGCCAACGTCCGCAAAAACGGCGGCATCGCCCAGGGCGGCCTCGACCACGGCTTCTTCCTCCTCCGCCTCGAATACCTGCGCGGCTTCGGGAACTTCATGTGCGACCTGATCGAGCCGGGCGACGACTTCCGCCGCCTCCACGCCACCGTCCACGAGCTGAACCGCACCGCCGTCCGCAACTGGCTCGCCGCCGGGGCGGACATGGTGGGCCTGCCCGAGGACCTCGGCGGCCAGGACCGCTCCCTCATCGGCCCCCGCTTCTTCCGCGAATGGGCACTGCCCTGCTACGTGGAACTCCACCGCCTCGCCCAGGACAACGGGGCCATGACCTATTTCCACTGCGACGGCAACATCATGGACATCGCCGACCAGATTCTCGAGATCAACCCGACCGTCTTCAATCCCCAGGACCGGGCCAACGGCATCGAGAACCTGCGCGACGCCTTCAAGGGCCGCATCACCCTCGATCTCGACTTCGACCGCCAGTTCGCCCTCCCGTTCGGCTCGCCCCGCGACATCCGCGAGCTGGTCGAGCATGAGGTCCGCACCCTCGGCAGTCCCGAGGGGGGATTGATGATCAAGGTCGAAATCCGCGGCGACGTGCCCCCCGACAACCTCGACGCCATCGCCTCCGCCCTCGAGGAATACTCGACCTTCTGGAGCAAATAGCCCGGCGGCCCAGCCGGAAATCAGGAACGTGCCATGACCATTCCACAGGTGGCGGGAGCGGCAGCCCGCTGGAGCGGCGATGCCGCCGCCGGCTGGCGGCTCGATCTCGATTTCGGCGAGGTCCGCCCGCTTGCCGCCGTCGCCGTCGAATACGCCGGCGAGCCCTTGCCCCGCGAGGCCACCGCCGACCTCAGCCTCGACGGGGACAACTGGCAGCCCATCGGTGTCCTGCCCGTTGCCAATCCCTCCTGCCAGCCCATCGGCCAGCCCGCCCGCTTCCTGCGCCTTCGCTTCGCGGGCGGCGACCGGCCCCCCGCCGTCCGCGCCGTCCGTTTCGCGATGCCGGCGGCGAAACCGGCGGACCCGACCCGCGAGATCGAATACCCCTGTCCGGGCGATGATTCCATGCAGCCCGCCCGCTTCTTCTCGCCTCCCGGGCCGGAGCCGGTTCCCCTCCTGGTGGGTCTGCACACCTGGAGCGGCGACTACCGCCAGCGCCCCATCCCCCGGATCGAGGCCCACTGCGCCGAGGCGGGCTGGGCCTACATCCATCCCCATTTCCGGGGCCCCTGCTGGACCCCGCAGGCCACCGGGTCCGAGCTGGTGGTGGGCGACATCCTCGCCGCCGTCGCCTTCGTCCGCCAGACCCGCGCCGTGGACGACCGGCGCATCTATCTGGTCGGCGGCTCGGGCGGCGGCTACCATGCCCTGCTCATGGCGGGCCGCGCCCCCGAGGTCTGGGCCGGGGTCTCCGCCTGGGTCCCGATCAGCGATCTCGCCGCCTGGCACCGCGAGTGCCGGGCGGTCGGCAGCGGCTATGCCGACCATATCGAGAAAAGCTGCGGCGGGGCTCCCGGCAGTTCCCCGGCAGTGGACGCCGAACTGCGCCGCCGCTCCCCGCTCGCCCATCTGGCCAGCGCCCGCGGCCTGCCCCTCGACATCAACGCGGGCATCCACGACGGCCACCGCGGGTCCGTCCCCGTCAGCCACAGTCTCCGCGCCTTCAACGCCGTCGCCGTCGCGGCAGACCGGATCGCCGAGGCGGACATCGCCTGGATGACCGAGCGCGAGGAGATTCCCGAGCCCCTGCGCGACCCGGCCCTGCGCGATCCCGTCTACGGCGACCATGTCCCCCTTTTCCGCCGCCATTCGGGGAGCGCGCGCGTCACCCTCTTCGCGGGCGGGCACGAATTGGTTGAAGCGGCCGCCATCGACTGGCTGAAGCGGCAGCGGCGCGGCGCGGGTTGAGATGCGCGTAGCCTACTGTATGGTAGAGGGCAACGGCAAGTTTCATTTGATTTCTGATGGGAGTTCTCCATGCAACGGATTCTCGTTGCCGGCGACAATGAGGACGCGACCCGGGTCCACGAATGCCTGCGCACGCACTACACGCGGCGCGGCTGCAGCGTGGCGTACTGCCCCACTCCCGGCGAACTCATTCGTCTTCTCCAGCCGACTCCGCCCGATGCCGTCTTCCTTCATTTCCAGTTCTCCGAGCTGACCGTCTACGAAATCTACCAGCAGCTCCGCAGTCTGCGGGAAGGGCGGAATCTGCCGATTTTCGTGATCGAGACCGAGATGCTCGGGGGCAGCAACGCGCCCGGCGAGGCCCTGGTGCTGCTCAAGATGCCCCTGACCGTCTCCGAACTCGTCCGCCGCTTCAGCCTCATTCTGCACCAGGACGTCGCCACCACCGATCCCTCGGTGCTCTGCGAACCCACCTTCATGCAGTTCGAGGATGAGGCTCCCGACGCGGCGGCCCAGGCCGAGGCCGAGGCCGAGGAGCGCCGCCGCGAACTGCTCCGCCAGCACAGCATCCAGCTCCGCGACGAGGTCCCCGCCCAGGGGAACGTCTACCTCATCCCCGAAAAGGTCCGCCGCCGCCTGTTCTACAACAGCGACTTCGTGCAGGGCATCCTCGACCGGATCGAGGACAGCGACTGGTACCAGAACCGCTGCCGCCGGAAATACGGCGTCCAGGCCGCTCCCCCCGAAGCCCCGCCGGAAGAGGCGGCGGCCGAGGCGGAGGCGGCTCCCGAGAAGGCCCCCGCTCCCGGCGAGAAGGCGGTTCCCGTCTTCGCCGCCACCCCCCGCGCTCCCGGCCCCGGCGGCATCACGCCGCGGAAAACCCGGCAGGGCGGCAAAAGCCCGGTTCTGGCGATTCTCCTGACTCTGGCGTTCCTCGCTCTCGGCCTCGCCGCTCTGGCATTCCTGGGCGCCCAGTTGCTCCGCGCCAACACCTACTGCGAAGCCTGCGACAAACAGGCCGGGCAGGTGGTCTTGAACATCCACGGGGCCACCTGTCCGAGCTGCGCCGGCCCGGTGGGCTTCGCCTGCAAATGCGAGGAATGCGACCATACGTTCGCCTTCGTTCCCGGCCGCGACGTGAAGACCCGCTTCGGGGCCAGCAAAGCGCCGCCCTGTCCCGAGTGCGGCTCGCCGAAAACCGTCCGTCTCGGCCACTAGCCGCCCTCCGTCCGGGGGTGGAGTTCCCCGGCGGGCAGGCTATGTTTCCGAACTCGCTTGTCCACCCCCTCGCGGCCCGCCGCAGAGGCTGTCATGGAGACCATCCGCATGTCCACGCCCGTCAATTACGATCCCGCCAGCATCGAGCCGAAATGGCAGCAGTACTGGCTGGAGAACAAGACCTTCGCCGCCGTCGACTTCGACCGGACGCGCGAGAAGCTCTATGTCCTGGACATGTTCCCCTATCCCAGCGGGTCCGGGCTTCACGTCGGCCATCCCGAGGGCTACACCGCCACCGACATCCTCTGCCGCTACCAGCGCATGAAGGGCCGCAACGTCCTCCACACCATGGGCTGGGACGCCTTCGGCCTGCCCGCCGAGCAGTACGCCATGCAGACCGGCACCCATCCGGCGGTCACCACCCAGAAGAACATCGACAACTTCCGCCGCCAGATTCGCTCGTTCGGCTTCAGCTACGATTGGGACCGCGAGGTCAACACCACCGATCCCGGCTACTACAAATGGACCCAGTGGATTTTCTGCCAGCTCTTCAAGAAGGGGCTGGCCTACATCGACGAGGTGCCCGTGAACTGGTGCCCCGCCCTGGGCACCGTGCTGGCCAACGAGGAGGTCATCAACGGCCGCAGCGAGCGCGGCGACCACCCCGTGGTCCGCAAGCCCATGAAGCAGTGGATGCTGAAGATCACCGCCTACGCCGAGCGGCTGCTCGACGACCTCGAGGAAGTGGACTGGCCCGAGGGCATCAAGGAACAGCAGCGCAACTGGATCGGCAAATCCGTCGGCGGCGAGGTGGACTTCGCCGTCGCGGGCCGCAGCGAGACCATCCGCGTCTACACCACCCGGCCCGACACCCTCTTCGGGGCCACCTACATGGTCCTCTCGCCCGAGCATCCGTTGGTCGGCGCCATCGTCACTCCCGCCCAGCGCGGGGCCGTGGCCGCCTATCAGGAGGCCGCCGCCAAGAAGAGCGACCTGGACCGCGCCGAGGCCAAGGACAAGACCGGCGTCTTCACCGGGGCCCATGCCGTCAACCCCGTCAACGGCCAGCAGATTCCCATCTGGATTTCCGACTACGTGCTGATCAGCTACGGCACCGGCGCGATCATGTCCGTCCCCGCCCACGACACCCGCGACTTCGCCTTCGCCCAGACCTTCGGTCTCCCCATCGTCTGCATCATGGAGCCCGACGCCAAGGCCGCCGCCGCCGAGGGCGTGGCCGTGGCCGACGTGCTGGCGGGAAAAGCCTGCTGGCCGGGCGACGGCCGGATGGTCAACTCCGCCAACGCCGAGGTGAGCCTGAACGGTCTGCCCAAGGCCGAGGCCATCGACACCATTCTCGACTGGCTCGGCCAGAAGGGCATCGGCACCAAGGCGGTGAACTACAAGCTGCGCGATTGGCTCTTCAGCCGCCAGCGCTACTGGGGCGAGCCCTTCCCCGTCGCCCACATGGAGGACGGCTCGATCAAGCTGCTCGACGGGGAACTGCCCGTCCTCCTTCCCGAAATGGAGGAGTTCGCCCCCTCCGGCACCGGCGAATCCCCCCTGGCCAACGCCAGGGATTGGCTCGACTACACCGACCCCGTGACCGGCATGAAGGGCCGCCGCGAGACCAACACCATGCCCCAGTGGGCCGGCTCCTGCTGGTACTACCTGCGCTACATCGACCCCCGCAATCCCGAGGCGGGCTGGGACGCGGCCAAGGAGCGCTACTGGATGCCCGTGGACCTCTACGTCGGCGGGGCCGAGCACGCCGTGCTCCACCTGCTCTACGCCCGCTTCTGGCACAAGGTGCTCTTCGACTGCGGCTTCGTCTCCACCAAGGAACCCTTCCACCGCCTCGTCAACCAGGGCATGATCCTCGGCCTCTCCTACAAGGACGCCCGCGGCGCCCTGGTCCCCAACGACCTGGTCGAGGAGCGCGACGGCAGTTTCTTCCACAAGGAGACGGGCGAGGCCCTGATCGAGTTCCCCGCCAAGATGTCCAAATCCCTCCGCAACGTGGTCAACCCCGACGAGATCATCGCCCGCTACGGGGCCGACGCCTTCCGCCTCTACGAGATGTTCATGGGGCCGCTCACCGCCATGAAACCCTGGCAGACCAAGGGCGTCGACGGGGTCTACCGCTTCCTCCACCGGGTCTGGAAAATGATCGTCGGCCCGGACGGCAAATTGGCCACCGAGATCGATGACGAGCCGATGACTGCCGAGCAGGAGCGTCTGCTTCACCAGACCATCAAGAAGCTGGACGAGGACACCAAGAGTCTCGGCTTCAACACCGCCATCAGCCAGATGATGATCTTCGTCAACGAATTCGGCAAGGCTCCCCGGCGCAACCGTGCCGCCATGAACGCCTTCGTCCAGCTTCTCGCCCCCTACGCCCCCCACCTCGGCGAGGAACTCTGGCAGATTCTCGGCCATGAAACCTCCCTGGCCTACGAGCCCTATCCCGTCTACGACGAGGCCAAGACCAAGGCCGCCGAAGTCGAGATCGTCGTCCAGATTCTCGGCAAGCCCAAGGCTCGCCTGATGGTTCCCGCCGACGCCGACGCCGACGCCATGCAGACCCTCGCCCTGGCCGACGCCAAGGTGCTCGAAGCCCTGGCCGGCCGCACCGTCGTCAAGGTCATCGCCGTCCCCGGCCGCCTCGTCAACATCGTCGCCAAGTAGGCATCGTCCCTTTACGTCCTCCCCACCGCTCCCCCGCCGTCCCCCGGCGGGGGAGCTTGGTGTCCGGCTGAAGCCCGTCCACGGTGGACGGCATATCGCCGCCCGTAGGGGCGAGGCTTGCCCTCGCCCGGCCTGTCACACAACCAAACGGGTTGCAAACCTGGTCCTGTCTTGGTGTTCGAGCCCTCGCAGAGGGCGTTATATCGTAGCCCACGGCGGAAGCCGTGGGAAAGACGGAAAACAGAAACTGAGCCCTCGCCAGAGGGCGGCATCCCGGTCCTTGGCCGTCAGTCCAAGGTGTGGCACCCCTGCGCGGGCTGACGCCCTTGCGGAATATGCCGCCACGCTGCGGGGGCTCGGAATCAAATCCCTTCCATACCCAGGGCTTCCGCCACTGGGCTACGTTATGCCGCCCTCCGGGGAGGGCTCGAAAACCACGCCCGACCGCGACGCCAGGGGGTTGCATCACGTCTGGTTGCCGAGGGGCCGGGCGAGGGCAAGCCTCGCCCCTACGGCTTTCCTGGCGGGAGCGGCCTTCGCCGCCGCCCGGGGACGATTCCCACAGACCGGATACTCCGGCGGGGGAGCGGTTTATTTTTGCTCCGCCAACAAGTGCCAACAATAAGGCATCGGAGGCGGCGTTTGCTGTGTGGATCTTGTAGATGCAACCATATGTTAGTCTGTTCAAAGGAAACGCCCATGCATCATCTCCGCCGCTCCTTCACCCTGATCGAACTGCTTGTGGTCATCGCGATCATCGCGATTCTGGCTTCGATGCTGCTGCCGGCTCTGCAACAGGCCCGGGCCAAGGCGCGGCAGATCAAGTGTACCGGCAACCTCAAGCAGGTCGGCATGGCCCTCTTCATGTACGCCGACGACAACCGCGAGTCGCTCCACCAGCACCGCGACACCGCCAGCACCTGGTCCTGGGCCGACCGCCTGCTGCCCTATGTGGGCGGCAGCCCCGAGGTGTTCACCTGCGACTCGAACACCCGTGGCCTGACCCGCGTCGGCGTCGCCACCAACACGGGCACCCACTACGGCTGGAACTGGCAGCAGTTGGGCTCGGATGGCTGGGTCCGCACCCTCGGCCAGGTGACGCAGCCCTCGGCCACCATCGCCTACGGCGACAGCAACAGCTACGTCATCTGCTGGTACCAGTTCGCCTACCACCCCGAGAACATCCACAACGAGGGGGCCAATTTGGCCTTCGTGGACGGGCATGTGGACTGGATGCGCCGCGAGGCGTTCTACACCGGCACCGACACCGCGAACGGGGCCAACGATCCCCTCTCGCCCCAGTTCCTCTGGTTCAAGTACAACAAGTAGCCCGCAAGGCTTCTCTTCCAGCCCCCCGCCGGTTTTGCCGGCGGGGGGCTGTTGGTTTACGGGTGGGTCACGAGGGTCTCGAC
>LVAZ01000355.1 GCA_001603055.1 Victivallales bacterium Lenti_02 | reverse complement strand
CGAGCCCCCGCAGGATGGCGGCATATTTCGCAAGGGCATCAGCCCGCGCAGGGATCCCCCCTTGGACTGGCTGGCCAAGGGGCAATATACCGCCCTCCGGGGGAGGGCTCAGTTTCTATTTCCGTCTTTCCCGGGGCTTCCGCCGCTGAGCCACGATATACCGCCCACCGTGGGTGGGCTCGAATCCAAAGACCGGAAAAGGGTTGCATCCCGTTTGCTTGGCCGAGGGGCCGGGAGAGGGCAAGCCTCGCCCCTACGAGCTACGATACTCCTGGCCGGAGAGGCCCCCTCTCCGGCCGGATTCGCCGGCTCGTCACATCGGCGATGCCGGGTCGGTGTTCTATTCGCCCGGGGGGAAGACGACCCCTTCGCGGACGATGGCGATGCGCTCGATGCGGGTGCCGCTCTCCCGGTTGCGCAGCCGCAGCAGATGCTCCCCGGCGGCGAGGGGGAACACCGTCCGGCCCGCGAAGTCGGGCTTGCCATCGCGGCGGTCGCGGACCGCATCCCAGAGCCATTCCCCGGTCCGGGACACGTCGGACAGGGAAAAGGGCTGGTCGCCGAGGGAGAGGTGGAAGCTGTCCGACTCGCCGGACGGGGCAAAGACCCGCACCCATACCACATAGTCGCCCGCCTCGGCAACCGTGAAGCGGCAGCGGGCCGAACCAACATCCCGCCCCTGCCCGATGGGCACCTCGACGGCCTCCCCCACCGCCTGCATGGGCCGGTGCAGGCGCATTTTCGCCGGTTCGACGAGAACCAGGCCGGGAGAGGTTTCGGAAACCAGCGGGAGGCCGGCATTCAGCAACCCGCCGGGCGGCAGCACGGCCAGGGCCGTCGCGGCGGCGCGGGTGTCGCAGTCCGCCAGCACCACGCCGTCTGCCGCCGTCCCCTCGTGGACCACGAACACGCCGGTTCCCGCCGGAGCGGTGGAGTTGCGGATTTGCACCTCGCGCGAGCGGGTCAGCCAGTAGACCGGATGAGCGGCGGGGGCGCGGACGGCATCGACTTGGTCGAACACCACGCCCCGGACCTGGTCGGCCACGACCATCGGGCGGGCTTCCGGCGCGGTCCAGCCCATGACGACCCGGCGGATCACCACATTCTCCGCATGGCGGCAATACAGCCCATAGGCCGGCAGGATGCCGAACATCCAAGCCTCGGGATAGGTGCGGATGACGGTTTCGTCGGGCACGTCGTCGATCACCTGGGAGGCGTCGCCGCCGCCCTCGTAGGTCAACTCGATGTCTTCCAGCAGAATGTTGCGGACGGGATGGCCGGGGATGCCGGTGATCGAGGAGGTGATGCTGGCCCGTTCCGCCTTGACCCGCTGGATGACCACTTCCTCGATGCTGCCCGGCACCCGCGGCTCGACCTGCCGGGTGCGCTCGCTGTTGCCGCCCCGGTGCCCGAGGCGGATGAAGATGGGCGCGCGGACTCCCGACATGGTGATGTCGGACACCTGGACACGGCGGATATGGGAACCGTCCACCGACTCGATGGCGATACCCGAAATGGTGCGGTCGAGATTCCGCTCGCTGTCCGAGTAGATGTGGCAGTTGCGGACGGTGATGTCGCTGAAGTCGGCATGGGTCTCGGTGCCGATTTTGAACCCGTTGCAGGCGGACCAGATGCGGCAGTCCTCGACCAGAATGTTGCGCGAGGGGTGGTCGCGGCCGGGGCCGGTGCTTTTCAGCACGATCCCATCGTCGCCAGTGACAATGTCGCAGCGCCGCACGGCGATGTCGGTGCAGGCGTTGAGGTCGATGCCGTCCGTGTTGGGACCATAGAGCGGGTTGCGGATGACCACATCCTCGATCACCGCCCGCTGGCAGCGATGCAGATGCAGGGTCCACGAGGGGGCACCGACGAGCTTGACGTTGCGCACGGTAATATCCGAGCAGTCGACCAACCGGATAAAGGCGGGCCGCCGGAGGGCCTTGTACTCGAACTGGGCGGTTCCCTTCCAAGCCGGGCCAGCATAGTCGCGCGCCTTTTCCCAGTAGGCCTCGCCCTGGCCGTCGATGGTGCCGCCACCCTCGATACCGATGTTCCTGGCGTCTTTGGCACCGAGCAGCGGACCGGAGAAATCCGCGAGTTCCCGGCTGCCGAGCAGGACGGCCTCCGGCTCCACGACCAAGGTCACGCCGTCGCGCAGGACCAGCGAACCGGAGAGATAGCGTCCCCTGGGCAGAACCACCCTGCCCCCGCCGCCTTCGGCGCAGACGTCGATGGCCTGCTGGATGGCCTTCGTGTCCTTGGCCACCCCGTCGCCCACCGCGCCGTGATCTCGTACATTCACCTGGGCGGCGGTGGCGGCGGAGGCAAGCAGAACGAGACAGGCGGGAAGACAGCGCATGGCACAATCCTTTCGTGGGAATGGCCCTCAACCTAGCACCGTTCCGGGGTTCGCGCTACGCCTCGGGGTGCGCGGCGAGCAGGCGTGCGGCGGCGCGGCGGATTTCCGCCGCCACCGCCGCCGGACGGCGCAGGAC